>JBIHZP010000050.1:0-7825 GCA_044231315.1 Daejeonella sp.
AAGAAACAGAATTCCGTGCAACTATGCTCCTTAAAAAAGAGGCAATTAGTACCGAAGAATACGATGTTGCACTGGCTGAACTCCGATCTTTACAATCACAAACCCAACTCATTAGAGCCCAGCTTTCAAAAACATTGATTCGTGCACCATTTAGCGGAAAAATAGGTTTACGTTCAATTTCTGCAGGCGAATACATCACACCCGCCAGCAATATCGCCCGCTTGGTAAGTACCAATCCGGTGAAGATCTTGTTTTCTATTCCTGAAAAATATGCTGGAACAATCAAAATAAATACAACAATTTCATTCACCGTTGCTGGCTCAAAGAATGTTTATACTGCAAATGTTTATGCAATCGAACCAGGAATAAATGTTTCCACTAGAACCTTACAATTAAAGGCGAAAGCTTCCAATTCTAATGGCGATTTACTGCCGGGTTTATTTGCTAAAATTGACCTTCCACTAACTAATACCAACGATGCGATTTTAATTCCGACAGAATCTGTGATACCTGTTCTAATGGGGAAAAAAGTTTTTATTAGCTCGAATGGAAAAGCAAAGGAAGTGATGGTTGAAACTGGAACGAGAACTGAAAAATCCGTTTTAATTAGCTCGGGCTTGAGTGTTGGGGATACTGTCTTAACTACTGGAATCATGTCTTTAAAAAATGACGCTCCTGTTCAAGTTACAGTTGTCAATTAATAGGCTTAAAAATCAGAGCATCCTTTAAATAAAAAATATTAGAACAATGAGTTTATCCACCATCAGTATAAAAAGGCCTGTATTAGCGATTGTAATGAATCTATTGCTGGTTCTTTTCGGAGTTATCGGATTCAATTTTTTAGGTGTCCGAGAATATCCATCCATTGATCCACCCATTGTTTCTGTACGTACCAGCTACCCTGGAGCAAATTCAGACATCATCGAATCCCAAATAACGGAGCCGCTAGAAAAAGCCATAAATAGTATTGAGGGAATTAAAAGTGTGAGTAGTTCTAGTAATCAAGGAACTAGCAATATCAATATTGAATTCAACTTGGAGAAAAACCTCGAAGAGGCAGCAAATGATGTAAGAGATCGTGTTTCCCAGACTGTACGTCAATTACCGAAGGATATTGATGGCTTGCCCGTAGTGTCAAAAGCGGATGCAAATTCTGAAGCAATCCTATCTATGACACTTCAGAGCAATAAAAGGAATCAATTAGAATTAAGTGATTATGCTGAAAATGTAATTTCTCAGCGCTTACAAACCATACCTGGAGTAAGTGGTGTGCAAATTTGGGGACAGAAAAGATATGCCATGCGCATTTGGATTGACCCTGCAAAACTCGCGGCCTATCGCCTTACTGCTTTAGACGTAAAAAATGCACTAGACAGGGAGAACGTGGAGCTTCCATCAGGAAAAATTACAGGCAACTCGACCGAATTATCTGTAAAAACCTTAGGTAATTTAGCCAATGAAGAGCAATTCAATAATTTAATCATTCAAAGTTCGGGAGATAACACGGTTAGATTAAGGGATATAGGCACCGCTATTTTAGGTCCAGAGAACGAAGAAACCATGCTCCGCCAATCAGGAACCCCAATGATTGGTATCGCGATCCAGCCACAACCAGGCGCAAATTACCTTGAAATTTCAAAAGAATTTTATAAGCGCTACGATCAATTAAAGAAAGACCTTCCCGAAGATTTTGCAATTGACATTGCATTAGATACTACCGTCTTTATTGAAAGATCCGTAACCGAGGTGGCCGAAACCATATTGATTTCACTCATCCTAGTTATCCTAATTATCTTTTTGTTCTTCCGTGATTGGAGTATGGCATTTAGGCCCTTGATAGATATTCCTGTTTCGTTGATTTTCACGTTTTTCATCATGTACCTTTTTGGATTTTCCATCAACGTACTAACCTTACTCGCCATTGTATTGGCCACCGGACTAGTGGTAGATGATGGAATTGTAGTCACAGAGAATATCTATAAAAAGTTAGAAGAAGGATATAGCCCATTTGAAGCTGCAATTAAGGGCTCCAATGAAATATTTTTTGCCGTTATTTCGATATCCGTCACCCTTGCAGCTGTTTTCCTTCCAGTTATATTTTTGGAGGGCTTTGTCGGGCGACTCTTTCGAGAGTTTGGGGTAGTGATTGGCGCAGCCGTTTTAATTTCGGCCTTTGTATCACTTTCGCTAACGCCAATGCTGAATGCCTACATGATGAAGGCCAATAAAAAGAAGACTAAATTTTACATTTGGTCGGAGCCCTATTTCGAAAACATGATATCCGGTTATGCAGAGTCGCTGACTAATTTCATGAAGAAAAAATGGTTAGCATTCCCAATTATTGTGGTTTGTATCGGACTAATTGTCTTGTTCTGGAATGTTCTTCAAAAAGAAACAGCACCCTATGATGACCGCAGCTCAGTAAACATTCAGCTGACTGCCCCAGAAGGAGCATCTTATGACTATACCGATAATTTCGTGATGGAATTATCAAAAATGATTGAAGATTCTATCCCAGAAAAGAAAATTAACCTCACCGTTACTTCGCCAGGATTTAGTGGCTCAGGAGCAGCAAATACAGGCTTTTTAAGAATAAGGCTGAGCGAGCCTGAGGAACGTAAACGCAGTCAGGCACAGATTGCTGAAAAACTCACTAAAATCACCAAACAATATAATGAGGGAAGAACCTTCGTGATTCAGCAACCTACAATTTCGGTGAGTAGACGAGGCGGACTGCCGATTTCATATATTATTCAAGCTCCAAATTTCGAGAAGCTTCGCGAAAAGCTACCGCTGTTTATGGAGGAAATTAGTAAGGATCCAACCTTTACCATGACGGATGCCAACCTAAAATTCAACAAGCCGGAGATTAACATTTCCATAGATCGTGAGAAATCAAAAAATTTAGGTGTATCCATTTTAGATGTTGCACAAACCTTGCAATTTGCACTTAGCGGACAAAGATTTGCGTATTTTCAGATGAATGGGAAGCAATATCAAGTTATAGGGCAGTATGAAAAAATTGACCGCAATGACCCATTAGATTTAACTTCCATATTTGTTAGAAACAATAAGGGAGAGCTTATTCAGCTAGATAATTTGGTGCAGATGGAAGAAACAAGTACTCCACCACAATTATACCATTATAACCGATTTATGGCGGCCACGGTATCGGCAGGATTAGCCCCCGGAAAAAGCATTGGCGATGGAATTGACGCCATGGACCGTGCGGCAGATAAAATTTTGGATGACACCTTCTCAACCGATTTAAGTGGTGAGTCGCGAGATTTTAAAGAAAGCTCATCCAATACGCTTTTTGCATTTGCACTGGCCCTTTTATTGGTTTACCTAATTTTAGCGGCACAGTTTGAAAGCTTTATTGATCCATTTATCATCATTCTGACCGTCCCAATGGCGGTAGCTGGTGCATTTTTATCACTATGGTTATTTGGTCAAACATGGAATATCTTCAGTCAGATAGGCACCATCATGCTCATAGGACTGGTCACGAAGAATGGTATTCTGATTGTTGAGTTTGCGAATCAGCTGAAGGAACAGGGCAAGCCTATTTCTGAAGCCATTATTGAAGCTTCTGCCGCACGATTAAGACCAATCTTAATGACCAGTTTAGCCATTGCATTAGGCGCATTACCAATTGCTATGGCCCTTGGAGCAGCAGCAAAGAGTCGCATGAGCATGGGAATTGTAATTATTGGCGGCACCTTATTTTCCTTGGTATTAACCCTTTATGTAATTCCTGCCGTTTATTCGATGTGGTCGAGAGCGCATAAGGCCAATCCAGAACTTGATAATCATTAACACGTTCAAATAGATCATTAAATGACGCATGTTAAAAAGCATATGAAAAGAAAAGTCTTTATAAAATACCTCGTCCTCATTTTATTTTTTGCAGGAAGTACACAGGCCCAAGAAACATTAAGTCTGGAGCAAGCCGTACAGCTAGCCCTTGAAAATAACTTTGACATTAGGCTCACTAAAAATGATGTTGATCAAGCAAAAAACAACTTCAACCGTGCAAATGCAGGTATGCTCCCTGTTGTTACAGGGAATTTTAATACCAATAATACTGTTTTAAATACGAAGCAAACACTTTCAAATGGCGTATTACAAGAAAGAAATGGGGCTAGAAATTCAAATTTAGCTTATGGCCCTGTTTTAAACTGGCAGGTTTTTGATGGCTTTGGGATGTTTGCGCGCTACGACAGACTTAAAGAATTAGAGCAGTTAGGGGAGGCGAATTTAAAATTAACCGTGCAAAATACGCTAGCGGATATAATCAACAATTACTACGACCTTGTTTCGCAGCAGCAGCAGATTAAAGCATTAAATGAAGCCCTAAACATTTCACAATTAAGACTCAAAAATTCAAATAATAGGTATAAAATCGGGAAGGCTGCAAAATTAGAGGTGCTTGCTGCATCGGTAGATTTAAATACCGATACAACCAATCTTTTACGCCAAATGGATGTTTACAGAAGCACAAAAATCAGACTTAATGAGCTGTTGGCAAGGGGAATAAGCACAGAATTTAAAGTCTCTGACACAATTATCATCGGCAATAACCTTCTCCTAGCAGATTTACAATCCTCTGCAGCTCAGCTAAATCCAAGCTTGCAATCGGCCTTAATCAACCGACGAATTGCAGAAGTAAATCTGAAACAAGTAAAGGCCAGTAGATACCCAAGTATTAACATTAATTCGGGCTATAACTTTAATCAATCTAGTTCCGAATTAGGCTTTGCCAGAACATCAAGTGGGCGCGGACTAAATTACGGGATGAGTGCTTCAATCAACCTGTTTAATGGCTATTTGCAAAAGAGAAATGAGAAAAATGCCTCTTTAGAAATAGATAAATCTAGGCTCCAATACGATAAACTAAACCAAAATATAATCTCACAGCTCAGCTCTTTATACCAAACCTACCGAACTAATCTAGAGCTGGTTAAGCTTGAACAACAAAATCTAACTGTAGCAAAGCAGAATATGGATATTACCCTAGAGAAATTCAAGATTGGCAGTGTTGCTCCACTAGAGTTTAGAGAGGCGCAGCGCAATTACATCGATGCGAATGCACGTTTTACAAATTCACAATTTGAGGCTAAGCTAGCAGAAATCTCGCTGCTCCAATTATCAGGAAAATTAAACCTGGAGTAATTTATAAAAAACCATTGATTTGCTTTAATGCCAAGAATTAGTACTTTTGAGGAGACAGATTTGAGCATCTCAATTCCCTATTAATGCTTCCAAATGAGGAAACATTGAATAAGCAAACAATCAGGAATATATTATGATATTAGTTGCAGATAGCGGCTCCACTAAAGCAGATTGGATATTAACGCAATCAGAAAATCAAAGGATTTCTTTTAGAACCGCAGGAATCAACCCATTTTTCCTTTCCGAAAAAGAGATCATTGAAATTTTTCAGAATACCCCTGAAATACAAGATTATAGAGACCAGGTTAAAGAAATTTATTTCTTTGGAGCCGGCTGCTCAAGTCCCGATCGGCGTGAATTAATTTCAAATGCGCTATCAAAAATTTTTAAAAATGCATTTATCAGTGTGGATATCGACCTAATTGCTTGCATTTATGCCACCACAGGATTAGCTAAAGGTATTTGTTGCATCATAGGTACCGGATCAAATATTTCTTATTTCGATGGAAAGAAAATACACGATAGCAAACACGGACTAGGTTATATTTTAGGTGATGAGGGCTCCGGGACCTACTTTGGCAGGAAACTAATCACCGGATTTTTATATGGCACAATGCCTGAAGAGCTTTCTAAAGAATTTTATACTAAATATAAGATTAACAAGGAATCGATCATTAAACGGATTTACCAAGAACCTTCTCCAAATTTTTACTTGGCCTCATTCGCACCCTTCATGAGTGAAAATTTGAGTCATCCCTACATCATTGAATTAATAGAAAAAGGTTTCGATGAATTTATTGAAACAAACATTAAGTCGTACGCAGATTATAAACTCCATACCTGCCATTTTGTAGGATCAATAGCCTTTCATTTTTCAGATATTTTGAAACGATTGTGTGAAGAAAAAGAGATTAAAGTTGGTAAAATCCTAAAACATCCCATCGAAGAATTATCTCTGTTCATTTCTAAAAATGAAACTAGAATAATGAGGTAAATCTCTTTTCAGGCTCGGGAATATTTTTTTTAGACTTTTATTTCGGAGTAATTTCTATAAAGATAGTAGCTTGAAAATCAATTTCCTTTAATTCCCAAACTAAGCATGTTAATTATAAGCTTTATTCACTAGAAATAAAAATTCTTCTTGGACGCACAAATTGCCTGAGCTAAACTATTTTTTAACGGATTAGGGTTTGAAAGCATAAGGGGTTTTTCATCCGATAATAATTGTTTCAATCCATTTTTTATAGTCAAAATATTTCCTTTTGCTATTATTGGTCCAACATTTGATGTGCATGTATTAAATCAAATCCAAAATTGATTTTGGATTTTCTAATTAAAATAATGGGAATAATTAATTGATGGAATCGATAAGAAATCAAATGCAACACTTGTTACAAAGCGCTTAAAAAGAACTTCGTAAATTGCCTATCTATATTAGCGAAACTATGAAAATCTTGAATTATTTAAAGGCCAATATTGGAAATCTATTTTTCATTTTATTTATGTCTATCCTATTATTCAACAACGATGCGAGAGCTTATTTGATTAGAGGCTTGATGTTTACCGGCTTATTTAATGCAGAAGCCAGTGTAGAACCTGAGCAATCAGCTGCCAGTAAGATAGTTCCGGCCACAATGATTTTCAGATCCGAAGATGGCGAAATCATCAATACCTCAGAACGAAATGGGAAAGTGTACTTCATCAATTTTTGGGCCACCTGGTGCCCTCCTTGTCGCGCAGAAATGCCCTCTATCAATAAATTAGCATCCAAAATAAAGAATAAGGATAAAGTAGAATTTGTGATGGTGGATGTGGATGCCAAGGTCAAAACTTCTGTCGCATACATGAGAAAACATGCCTTCAACCTAAAAGTGTACACCACTGAATCTGGGATTCCAGAAAATATTTTTGGTGGAAGCCTACCCACAACCGCAATTATTGGTCCCGATGGCACCCTAGTTTATCATCATACAGGCATGGCTAATTATAATAATCAGAAAATGATTGATTTCTTGAATACCCTTAGCCAATAATCCGATTATGGCATGAATAAATGAAAAATGATTAAATTTACATTTTAAATAAAAAAATGAAAAAGATCCTAATTGCCATACTTTTCAGCATCGGTGTAATTTCTTCTGGTAAAGCCCAAACTAACATAAACACCAATCAATCTTTAGATAAAAGAGATAATTGGACGCAAAAAGATTTGATAGAACCCGCAGCATTAGCGGCAATACTTGCAAATCCGAAGGCAAAGCAGCCCCTGATTTATAATATTGGCGTAGTTGAGAATATTAAAGGAGCAAAGAACCTTGGTGCAGCTAGCGAAAAGGAGAATTTGGAGAGATTAAGAAAAACACTCTCGGGACTTTCTAAAACATCTTCTGTTGTAGTTTATTGCGGATGTTGCCCTTTTAGCAGATGCCCCAATATTCGCCCTGCAGTAGCCATGTTAAAAAGCATGGGCTTCACCAATGGAAAACTCTTGAATATCCCTACAAATGTGAAGAAAGATTGGATTGACAAAGGTTATCCACTAGCAGGTAAATAATTACAGCAAACAACATTTATTATTGAATGGAAACCTAAGGCTATATAAATTAGCAGGTTTCTATTCATTTTTTGTTTTAGACCTCTTGCTTTTCTC
>JBIHZP010000051.1:0-7820 GCA_044231315.1 Daejeonella sp.
GGAATAGGCGGGCGCTTCATCGATAAAGCAGCAAAAATACGTTCTGCAACAATTTTATCGTCGCCAGTTTGCATCATCCATGCAGCAATGCTAATTGAAGTAGTGTTTGCTGCTGCTCCTTTACCGCCGCCACCTGCGCTTAAAGCAATCCTCGGTGTAGTAGTTGAAAGGTAAGTGGCAATATCTTGACCGGTAGCATTAAATTTTGCAGGATCCCAAGAAATAGTGAGATTTGGCGTGCGGTTATCTAAACCTATTGGCTGACGAATATTAGTACTGATGCCTTGTAGGGTAGAAACACGCTTTTCAATAGTCTCTAGATAGCCTGTCCAGGTTATTTCCTCTTGAGCATGATTACGCTTTAGCCAAGCCTCAACAGCTGCGACCATTCCAATTTGCTCTTCCTTACCTACTTTATTATCACGACCCGCACCATGATGTGGCGCACTTGCTTGCCATGTTGCCATTAAGAATTTCTTCTCTCCGAGGAGTAAGCCGGCACTCTGCGGACCGCGAATTGCTTTTCCACCACTGTAGGCTACCACTGAGGCGCCATCGGCTAAGTGAACATTCGGGTTTAAGGTAAGAGCTTCTGCAGCAGCATCCACAAATACAGGAATACCTTTCGCTTTAGCAGCTTTTGAGATTGCGTAAACGGATAGTGGTCCGGTATCTCCAGGCTTTGTTGGCATCATGTAAACCATAGCAGTACGCGAATTCATGGCTGCTTCAAATTCTTCCTGTGTATTTACAGTAATAATTGTTACTCCTACATTGCGTACAGCATGGTCATAGGTATTACGTGAATGACCAGGAATGATAACCTCTGTTTTTTCAAATCCGCTAAGATCTGGAATACGTACAAGTTTTTCCGGGTTTCCTCCAGTAACTGCAGCCATGGTGCTAATTTTGATTCCGCCGGCGCAACCGCAGGACACCACGCCCCATTCTGCACCTGATAGTTCAGCTAGTCGCTTTCCAACACCCATGGCTAACTCATCAAGTTGAACATAGTTTGATTGAGCATTATACATGGCTTCTTTAGCTTCCGGGACTAAAGTAGATGCTCCAATAATGGTGAATGTTCCGCGACAATTAATTACGGGCTCTACTCCGAGGGTGCGGTAAACTTCAGGACCTCGGAATGCTGATTTTAGTGCATTTCCCTCAGTGCCAAGTAAAGCTGAGGCAGCCGGATTGACCATTTCTGCTTGAGCACCTCCAACTAGTCCTCCAGCTATTGGTATTAATGTCAGACCTTTAATAACGTCTCTGCGTTTCATTGAATTTTATATTTAGGTTATATTGAGATTGTTTTTTCTTTAAAAGAATATTCTAATTTAATAAATTTTAAAGTAATTAAAATAGATAGGTAAAATCATGTCACCTTACATTCTCTCACTAAATTAAGAATATAATCGTCTTTATTCTAAAATTAAATACGGGTTTTTTGAGTATTTAGAGGGGAGGTTTTTATTGAGCAATGACGAAGTTTTTTAATCCCGAATTATTTTAAATAAAAATCCCGTATCATCTGTTCTAATTGACAAACGATACGGGAATATATTGAGGAGGCTTAAAGAAAATAATTTTATGCCTTTCTTACGAATTCTGATTTTAAAGCCATGGAGCCAAAACCATCAATCTTGCATGAGATATTATGATCACCATCACTCAAGTGGATATTTTTAACTTTTGTACCTGCTTTGATCGGTTTTGGTGCCCCTTTAACAGGAAGGTCTTTAATAACAATCACTGAATCACCATCAATGAGCTCATTTCCATTTGAATCAAGAACTTTGGTTGACGTCTCACCCACAATAGTTGTTTCTTCACTTGGATCCCATTCATGAAAGCATTGTGAACAAATCATCAGGTCTTGATCCTGATAGGTAAACTCTGATTTGCATTTCGGGCAGGCTTGTATTTCACTCATTTTATATTGTTTTTTTATTGACAAAGATAAGAAAGGAGCGCTTAAACCCTTATTTTATCTTGAGATTAATTTTTTTTAGTCATAAAACAAGTATTTTCCCTAGTGCTGCCGATAATAATTTAATACAATAGATGCTTTTTTGAAGATGTTCTCCAGCCTGATTGATTTTCATATTCGACAAAAAAGATTTTTAAATCGGCTTGATTTTCATATTTAACGAAGAAAATTTTCTTTTTAGCCTGGTTCGCATAGCTTGTAAAGAACCATTTTCCTTCATTGCCTTGGGCCTGATTATCGTATTTCACTTTAAAAACCTTTAAATCGGCTTGGTTTTCATATTTCACCACAAAAACCTTCACATCGGCTTGATTTTCATAATCTACAGAAAATACTTTTTGTGCCTTTGCGAGTCCGATATGGAATAGGAGAAAGGCTAGAAGAATTATTTTTTTCATTATTTTTTTAAATTTTATCGCGTAAAAAAACAGTTTGTTTTCTTCTATTCAAAGAGAAAATTTGTCCAATTAAGGATTTAGATGCCTCTATTTTATCTAAATTATTTTACTAGGGGAGCGCTCAAGGCATTTAAATCCCAAACTATTCGTCCTTTGCGGATGGTAAGCTCAGCTTCCAATTTTTGCTTTCCTCTTATAGCCATTCCGCTAGCATCAGTATAACCAAAATCGCCATTGCGCAAATTGAAAACGGCAATATCTGCTTCAGTCCCAACACTTAAATTACCTAGGTCAGTCCGCTGTATAACCATTGCCGGATTCCACGTAGATGCAGCAATAACATCCGCCAAGGGCATACCTAATGTTAAGAATTTGGATGCCAAATTAGCCATGTCTTTAAAACCGGCATTCATACTGCCTGTGTGTAAGTCGGAGCTCAATACATCAGGTGCAAAGCCTTGTTTCATGGCAGGAATTGCCTGGCTCCAATTGAAACTTCCACCACCATGTCCTACATCGAAAATTAAACCCTTTTTGCGGGCCTCCCACACAAAATCTTTCACTTTTTCGGTTTTTACATCCACTATAGCCTGCTTATGCTCAAGCATATTTCCATTTTTATCGTATTCCTGATCGTAGCGGTAAGCATGTGTTAAAATATCCCCTGGACGAAGATGTTTTAATAATAGATCTTCTAGAGGTAGTGGGGGAAGGGATTTTCCGAAATCAACCATGACCGGAATGCTGGCTATCCGTCCGGCTTCCACTGCCTTATCTGTGGGTTCCCAATCGTGGCCGATATAATGCGCCAATTTTATCCCAACAACAATATCTTTATGCTTTTTAGCGATGGCAGCAGTCAATTTGGAATCCATATCGGCTTCATCTTGCTCATAAGCCTCAATGCCACGCATACCCTGCCCAACAATGTTCATGAAGGCAAGCACTCTTGTTTTGGCGGGTTCTACAATATTTTTACGAAACACATCAATATTTCTCCATCCTGTTCCTCCAGCATCTACAATGGTAGTAACTCCAGATCTAAAGGTAAATCCATCAGGTGGAAGCGCATCTAATCCATTGCTGAGGTAATTATCGGGCTCTGTGCCATGAAAAACATGTCCGTGGATGTCAATCAATCCCGGACTTACATACAGTCCGCTAACATCCACCGTTTTTTTAGCGCTACTCACTGGGATATCTGCCGCGACACGGTAAACTTTACCATCTTTAACCGCAACATCCATTTTGGAGTTGATTTTGTTTTTGACATCAATTACATGGCCACCCTTCAGTAGAAGGTCTATTTCTTGGGCACTTAGGTTAATTGTGCTGAGAGTTAAGCAAATGCTTAAAATAGCATGGAGGAGATTTTTTTGCATCATTTTGTTGTGGTATAATTATAGGTTTTAAAAAGATAATATAAATTTTGAATATTGATCAAGCTATATTGGGATTTTAATATCAATGGATTATAGACCCCAAAATTCCGTTTATCCAATTTATAACATTTTATTACAAAAATAAAAGTATTATGTATGACATATTCTTGTTTTTTTAAAACATAAAACATAAATTCATAAAAAAAAGACATATGACAACTTTTAGAAAAACAATTCTGGCCGCTTTTATTTTAGTCGGCTGTATGACAACTGTAAAAAGTCAAGTTAAAGGACTTGCAGAAGGTATAATTTCCTCTCAGGATTTGTTCAATACTTCTATGAATGCTTCCATGAAGGCTGCCATGAATACTTCACCCTCATGTTATCGCATTCCTTCCTTATTAAAAGCGCCAAATGGAGATCTGATTGCCGCAATAGATGAACGGAACCTATCCTGCGATGATCTAAGAACCCATAAAAATATCAATATTGTGATACGCAAAAGCAAGGATAATGGGGAGACCTGGTCGGCAATACAGACAGTTATAGACTTTCCTTTCGGGATATCAGCATCTGATCCTTCCATGATATCAGATACCCAAACAGGAACAGTTTTCTTGTTTTATAATTACATGGATCTGAATAAGGAAAAAGATATCTATTATATCCATGTTGTGAAAAGTACTGATAATGGAGAAACCTGGTCCGAGCCGGAAGATATTACCACCCAAATCAGTAAACCTGAATGGAAAAAAGATTTCAAATTTGTTACTTCAGGAAAGGGTACACAGACGGCTTCGGGCAAATTGCTTCATACGTTAGTGAATTTAAAATATGGAGTTTTCATTTTTGGATCTGATGATCACGGTAAAACCTGGTTTTTTAAAGAAACGCCTGTTACACCAGCGGATGAATCGAAGGTTATTGAGCTCAGTGACGGTCGCTGGATGGTTAACTCCAGAGTAAACAAAAACGGTATGCGAGTTGTTCATATATCATCTGATGAGGGTAAAACGTGGACCAGTAAAAATGAACCTTCATTGGTAGATCCGAGTTGTAATGGAGCTATAGTTCGTTATAAATCCAAGAAATATGGTAATTTATTATTGTTTTCTAATCCAGATTCAAAAAAAGGGCGTGTTAACTTAACGGTTAAATATAGTAAGGATGAAGGCCAAACTTGGTCGAAAGGTAAAGTGATTTATACTGGCTCTGCGGCCTACTCGGATATTGAAGTTTTAGAGAATGGCGAAATTGGCGTCTTCTTTGAGAAGGAAGAATATAAGGAGAATGTATTTGCTCGTTTTTCTATCAAGTGGCTCATGAAGCAATAATCTTGTATCAAGATTGTTAAAATTATTGGAATTGAAATTTTTGATGTAATTTTAATAAAATCATTGAAATTTTACTCAAAAATTGCTTTTTTGTCCTTTTCAAAATATTTTAAAATCAAAATATAAAAAATATGGCCATTTATAAACTTCAGGTTAACGGAAAAATACTCCAGGCTGATGTTGAGGCAGATACCCCTTTATTGTGGGTTTTGCGCGATCATTTGGGCTTGGTTGGAACGAAATACAGCTGTGGAATAGCACAATGTGGTGCTTGTACGGTTCATGTTAATGGTTCGGCAACACGTTCTTGTGTGTACCCTGTGTCAGCAGTTGGAAATTCACAAGTAATCACCATAGAGGGTTTATCAGAAAAAGGTGATCATCCACTTCAACAGGCTTGGGATGAGATTGATGTGGCGCAATGTGGCTATTGCCAGGCGGGACAAATTATGACTGCTGCAGCACTACTGAAGCAAAATCCAAATCCCAGTATGGATGAGATTGAAGCTACAATGAACGGCAATATTTGTCGCTGTGGTGCTTACCATCGTATCCGTGAGGCAGTTAAATTGGCAAGTACTAAAATTTAATTCCTATGAAAAGCACAATAAACAACAGCAGGCGTGATTTTTTAAAAATGAGCGCTATTACTGGCGGCGGACTCGTATTGGGATTCAATTGGTTTAGTTCGGATGCCAACGCTGCTACGGTATTTTCAAGTGTAGCTCCTGGAGATCTTAATTTTAATAGTTATTTATCCATAGCCACTGATGGCACCATCACAATTCAATCACCAAATCCTGAATTAGGTCAAAATATTATTACGTCATTCCCAATGGTTGTAGCTGAAGAGCTGGAAGCCGATTGGAAAAGAGTAAAAGTGGTTCAAGCTAATCTCGATAATAAATTCGACCGTCAATTAACTGGTGGTAGTGGTGCTGTGCCACATTCATGGAAATTATTGAGAAATGCGGGTGCAACGGCTAAATTTATGTTAATTGAAGCAGCTTCACAGAAATGGGGAGTCTCTGCTTCTGATTGTTTTGCTTCCGAAAGTTTTGTTATTCATCGCGCAAGCGGCAAGAAATTAGCCTTTGGAGATCTTGCAGAGGCGGCTTCAAAAGTCGCAGTGCCAAGTACAGTGAAACTAAAAGATCGTAAAGACTTTAAACTAATTGGCACATCGCTTAAAAATGTTGAAAATCATAAAATTATAACTGGTCAGCCTTTATTTGGACTAGATTTTTACCGTGAGGGAATGGTTTATGCTATGATTCAGCGCCCTGCACAATTTGGAATGAAGCTTAAATCTTTTGATGGTTCTTGGGCCAAGTCAATGCCTGGAATTATTGATGTAGTTTCCTTTAAAAATAATGTTGCGGTTATTGGAAAATCTACTTGGCAGGTACTCAAGGCAAGGAAAATGCTTAAAATCGAGTATGAGAAGGAATTTGCTTTAGAGAGTACAGAGGATCATGATCAATTATTCTTGAACCTCATGGATAATGGGCAAGCCACAGTAAGACGAAAAGAGGGAGATGTAGATGCGGCCTTTAAAAATGCAGCTAAAGTTATAAAAGGTGAATATCAATGTCCGTTTATCTCTCATAGTCCGATGGAACCCATGAACTTCTTCGCTCATGTTCGTCCGGATGGAGTAGAATTGGTTGGGCCAACCCAAACTCCAGGAAGGGCACGTACTCAAGTTGCACAGCTTTTAAATATTGCTGAAGATAAAATTACGGTTCAACTTACTCGTTTAGGTGGTGGTTTTGGTAGGAGGTTGTATAATGACTTTGCGCTTGAAGCAGCCGAGTTATCAAGTATTATCAAGGCTCCTGTTAAATTAATCTGGACTAAAGAGGATGATATGACGGCTGGCACTTATCGTCCGGCAGTTCGTTACCGTTTTGAAGCGGCCCTTGATGCGGTAGGAAATCTTGTAGGCTATAAATTAAGGGGTGTTGGGATAAATTCAGGTAATCCAACTCGTGAAAATAATTTCCCTTCTGGATCAGTAGAGAATCTGTTAATTGATTCGGTGGAGCATAAATCTCCTATTACCACTGGTGCATGGCGTGCGCCGATAACTAATTTCTTGGCTTTTGCAGAACAGGCATTTTTAGATGAGGTGGCTGTGGCTGCAGGAAAAGATCCGATCCAATTGCGCCTCGAATTATTAGCTAAAGCGAAGACGTCGCCGGCAGGACCTGTTCGTTACGATATCAATCGGATGGAAACGGTTATAAAAATGGCTGCCGAAAAATCGGGTTGGGGTAAGAAAAAAGATGTTTCTCAAGGATTTTCTGTGTATTTCTCACATGCTTCATACGTAGCACAAGTTGCGGATGTGGTGATGAAAGGTGGTTTGCCACAGGTTAAGAAGATTTATGCGGTATCTGATTGCGGACAAGTAGTGAGTCTTAATGGTGCAACCCATCAAGTGATGGGTGGTATTGTGGATGGCTTGGGTCATGCAATGTATAGCAAATTAAGTTTTAGAGATGGAGCTGCCGATCAGAACAATTATAACAGCTACCGTTTAATTCGAATGAAGGAAATTCCGGAAATTGAAACTTATTTTGTTGATAATGGAATAGACCCAACTGGATTGGGAGAACCCGCACTTCCGCCAACAGGCGGGGCAGTGGCGAATGCAATTTTTAAGGCCACTGGTAAGCGTTTGAGAAATCAACCTTTTATTGAGGAAGAT
>JBIHZP010000052.1:0-7728 GCA_044231315.1 Daejeonella sp.
ATTGCCTTGGTTGACATGAAAAATAATTATGTAGGACAAATCAGAGAATTAGATCTTGTACTTAGTAACCGACTAGCATTAGTAGATGAATTAGGTGCGCATCTAAATCAGTTTATCACAGATTCAGGAGTCCCAAAAAATAAAATAGCTGGAATTGGAATTGGCATGCCTGGTTTTGTGGATGCAGAAAAGGGTTTGAATCATTCCTTCTTAAAAGTAAAAGAGGGAAGCATTGTGAGCATCCTAGAAAAAATTACTGATTTACCTATATCAATTGACAATGACTCTTGTTTAATTGCACTTGCTGAATTTAAAATTGGTGCAGCTATAGGTAAACAAAACGTGATGGTTGTGAATATTGGCTGGGGTATCGGACTTGGGATGATCCTCAATCAAAAACTATATCGAGGCAATGATGGCCTTGCAGGCGAATTAAGTCATATTCCCCTATTTACCAATGGTAAAATCTGTAGCTGTGGAAAAATGGGCTGTTTAGAAACAGAAACATCTTTATTAGTTGTTGTAGAAAAAGCAATAAAGGGCCTAAACGAAGGGAAACTCAGTATTCTGAAAAATCTAAATTTAGAAAATGTTGAAGAAGCCGCTAGATTAATTTTAGATGCCGCAATCCAAGGCGACACTTTCGCAATTGAACTTATTTCGGAAGCTGGATATAATATTGGCAGAGGTATTGCCATTTTGGTGCATATTTTAAATCCTCAAACCATTGTTTTAAGTGGTCGAGGTTCACTAGGTGGCAAACTGTGGACCACCCCTATTCAACAAGCTTTAAATGAACATTGTATTCCCAAAATAGCAGAAAACTTAGAAATAGAAATATCAACACTTGGAGGCATGGCAGAACTTTATGGAGCTGCAGCATTAGTAATGGAACACTATGACGAAAATCATTCAAAAACAAAAACACGCAACACCCTGATACAAATAGATAATTAACAAGCAATTAAAAACCAAACAAAAAACAAAAACATGAAAAAAAACTACTTAATGTGTTTGAGTGTTCTATTGCTCACATTGTTGAGCATTAGTGCATTTGCACAAAAAACCATTACTGGAACGGTAATGGAAAATTCGGCACCGGTTCCTGGGGTTACCGTGGCTGTTAAAGGCACAACAAAAATAACCCAGACCAATGCTGAAGGTAAATTTTCAATTTCAGCCAACCCAACAGACTTCCTTGTATTCACAATGGTAGGGTCTGCAAGACAAGAAATCTTGGTCGGGAACCAAGTGACAATTAATGTCACTCTTAAATCATCAGATAGTGAGATTGGAGAAGTGGTTATTACCGCACTTGGTATCAAGCGTGAGAAAAAATCGCTTGGTTATGGGGTACAAGAGGTAAAGGGAGAGACTTTAGTTTCGGCTAAAGAACCTAACTTGGCTAATACCCTATCCGGAAAAATCGCTGGTCTACAGGTAGTTAGATCAAGTGATGGTCCAGCGGGATCTTCAAAAATATTACTTCGTGGTAGTAATTCACTTACAGGAAGTAACCAACCATTAATTGTGGTAGATGGTGTGCCAATTGATAACTTCACCGGTGCAGCAGATAATGGTTATTGGAACAGATCCTTAGATATGGGTAATGGTATAGCTGATATTAACCCAGATGATATTGAAACGCTTTCGGTATTAAAAGGCCCATCAGCTGCAGCATTATACGGTTCTAGAGCTGGTAATGGTGTGATTTTGATCACTACAAAAACTGGACGTGCGCAAGATGGATTAGGAATCACAGTATCAAGTTCTTATGGTATGTCTAATATCTTCACTAATCCAGAGGTTCAAAACTCTTTTGGTCAAGGTGATGCTGGTGTTTATAACGCTGCATTGACAACTAGCTGGGGACCAAAAGCTACTGGCCAGATGGTAACAAATTGGGATGGTAAACAAATTGGTTTAGCAACTTACAATAATGTTGACAATTATATGCAACAAGGTGCCAATATGAATAATAGCATTTCATTTCAACAAGTTTACAAAGGTGCTTCTATTTATACGTCATTTAACCGCTTGGAAGATGAAGGTATCGTA
Organism: Daejeonella sp.; assembly: GCA_044231315.1. Taxonomy (GTDB): domain Bacteria; phylum Bacteroidota; class Bacteroidia; order Sphingobacteriales; family Sphingobacteriaceae; genus Daejeonella. The sequence goes on from JBIHZP010000052.1 coordinate 2,059, forward strand.
CCTGGAACTAAGCTTTTGCGTAATAACATAACTGCTAGAGCGGTTAGTAAATTTGGCGCAAATGATCGTTGGGTAACTGACACCAAAATACAGTACAGCAATACAAAAGCTAATAACAGACCAATCGGCGGAAGAGACAATAGCAGTGCTTATACTCTTTATATGTTGCCGCGTTCAATGGATGTAACCGCTTTCGAAGCTGCAAAAAACGCTGCAGGCAATATGCTATGGTTTGATGGCGCAGGAAGTCAGATTAACCCATATTGGAGCAACGAAAACAACCTTAACCAAGATTCAAGAGATCGATTTATCGTAAATGGTTCAGTTAAATATAATTTTACTGATTGGTTAAATGCAGAAGTAAAAGGTGGAGCCGATTTATACACTACTAGTAGTCGTTCAAATGTATTTAGTGGTAGCCCTATTGCAGCTACAGGACGCTACGGAATGGGAAAACAAACTTTTTCGGAAACTAACTTTAGTACATTAATATCTGCAAGAAAAGATAATCTTGTAGGTAAATTTGGTGGTATGCTTTCTGTAGGAGGCAATTTAATGCAAACAGACTTCTCTTCATTAAGTTCAAGCGTTGGTCTATTAGTTGTACCAAACTTGTTTTCACTTAATAATGGCGTTGGCCCTGCAGGAGTTAGTGAAGGTGTTTCAAAACGCAGAATAAACTCTGTTTATAGCAGCGCTCAAATCAATTATGATGGTTATCTGTATTTAGATGCAACTCTAAGAAACGATTGGTCATCAACTTTAAGTAAAGACAACCGTTCGTTCTTCTACCCTTCATTAAGTTTATCTTATGTGTTCACCGATATGTTATCTCAAATGGGTGCAACAATGCCAAACTGGTTTAATTTCGGTAAGTTGAGAGCATCATATGCACAAGTTGGTAATGACCTTGCTCCTTATCAATTGTACAACACTTTCAACATCGGTAAAGACCCTAATGGAAATACAACTGCAGGAAGAAATAATGTACTTTTAGATCCTAGCGTACGTAGTGAGCTCATTAAATCACTCGAGTTAGGAACTGAAATGAAATTTTTGCAAGGTCGTATCGGATTAGACTTCTCTTACTATAAAACGAATGCAACCCGTCAATTGATTGATTTACCTATGGATGCTTTAAGTGGTTATTCAGCCAAAAAAGTAAATGCAGGTGATATTCAAAACACTGGTTTTGAATTGGTGATTGATGGCAAGGTTCTTGGTAAACCAAATGGCCTTAATTGGACAACCTCTTTTAACTATTCACGTAACAACAATACAGTGGAAGAATTATCAGAAGGTGTTACCAAATACGGTCTTGGTGGCTTCGATGATGTATCTGTTTTGGCAGTTGTTGGCCAGAGATATGGTGAAATCTACGGTACAAAATACTCTAGAGTGAAAGACAAAACTAGTCCGTTTTTTAATCAAGTTCTTTTAAACTCAGATGGCATACCCACTCGTGATCCAGAAATTGTTAAACTAGGAAATCAACAAGCTACGGCCCTGATAGGTTTTACAAATAACTTTGAATACAAGGGTGTTGGTCTTTCTTTCTTATTGGATGCAAGACTTGGTGGCGAAATATTTTCTGCTACCCACGTTGCAATGCAAGCTAGTGGAACTTCAAATGTAACTGCGCCAAATGGTTTAAGAGAGAGCTTTATAGTTCCAGGAGCAGTAAGCAATGGAAGCGGTGGTTTTGTAGCTAACACCAAGCAAGTAACTCCACAACAATATTGGAGAGGTGTGGCAACTGCAAATAACTTAGGAATCTCAGAAGCAAACATCTATGATGCAAGTAATATACGTCTGAGAAATGTGCAATTAAGTTATTCAATATCTCGTAAGTATTTGGCTAATACGCCGATTAAAAACGCCAAATTTGGAGTTTCTTGCAACAATGTTTGGCTAATTAAAAGCCACATGAACGGAATTGACCCTGAATCTGTTTATGCTACTAGTGGCAATGCAACTGGATTTGAAAATGCTGGCTTGCCAACTATGAGAACTTTCTTAATTAACCTGGCATTAGGATTTTAACGTTATAAATAAACTAAACAACAATGAAAAATAGATATACAGGAATATGGTCGCTACTTACTGTGTTAGTAATGGCATCATCATGTAATAAATTCGACGAAATTAACACCAACCCACTGGCGGCAAGTGCCGACCAAGTGCAGGTAGATTATTTTATCAATAACAGTATCGTAAGCTCGCAAATGGATCCACATATTGCAGAACGTGTCTTCATTCTTTACTGGAAAACAGCTGGTCGCCAGCAAGCAGGTGGAGGTATTTCAAGTGGTGGATACAATGACGGATGGTCGTCTGATTATTATAGCAGTTACATGTCTGGTTGGCTAAATGCTGCCAATTCTGCCATACAGGTTGGAAATGATCAAGTAGCTAAGGGTACAAATAAGTTGTACACCAAAAACTTAGTACAGGTTGCTAGAATCTGGCGCGTTTATTTAATGAGTGAACTATCTGATAATTTCGGACCTATTCCGGTAAACAGCTTTCAAGGCACAAACCCTGAATTTGCTAGTGTTAAGGATGTTTACTATCATTTACTTGCTGAGTTGAAAGACGCTAGTGCAAAACTAGATTTAGCTGTTGTAAATCCAGATGCAGTTAAAAAACAAGATCCAGCGTTTCAATATGATTACAATAAGTGGAAAAGATATGCAAACTCTCTTCGCATGAGATTGGCTATGCGCTTATCTGAAGTAGATGCTGTTAAAGCGAAGGCAGAATTCGAAGAGGCTGCTGCTGGCGTGTTATTAACAGCCGCAGATCAGACTTTCAAAGTTACGGAACGTGGCGGATGGGATGCTTTAACGGGCGTAATGAGTAGAGAGTGGAATGCTCAAATCATGAGTGCAACTTATCGTAATTTAACTTATAACTTGGGTGGAATTTCTTCTACTAATCAAGTAGCAGCTGGCTTACAAGCTTCTGTGAAACCAGATAATTACATCGGACTTCGTCTACAAGATCATTTCACGACGAAAACCAATGATCCTTTTGCAGGATACTGGTTAGACGGTTTGCCAAATAAGATTGACCCAAGAGCATTTAAAGCATTTATTATACCTGGCGATTTCGCTAATCCGAATTTCAACAGTTATCCATCATGGGACAATACTGCAAAAACTACTGCCCGCACCCTAACGGACGGAACAGCAGCAATAAAAACAATCGACGCGAAATACACTTGGAATGGTGTGACTAGTGGAGATTGGGGAGTTCCAGGAACAAAAAATAACTTGAGAGCTTTTAATGGTACTATGCCACGTACTTCAAATGAATTTAGAACAAGTGCAAGTTCAAGAGTATTCTTTGCTAATTGGGAAACTTATTTCCTATTGGCTGAAGGAGCTGCAAGAGGCTGGGTCGCTCCTATGACGGCAAAGGCTGCCTATGAAGCAGGTGTTAAAGCTAATCTTGACTATTGGGGTGTTGGTGCACAAAGTACTGCGTACCTAGCTTCAACAGAGTACAACAATGCTGGTACTTCTGTAAGTTGGGATCACGTAACTGAACCTGCTGCAACGCGTACAATGGCCTTTAAAGATGGTATAACAAATGTCGATGGCACAGTTCAGATTAAGTATCCAGACAATACAATTTATAAATCTGGTGCAGTAAAGAATGATTTACTAACTAAAATCATCACGCAGAAATTTATTGCGCAAACACCTTGGTTGCCTTTAGAAACATGGAGTGATCACCGTAGACTTGGACTTCCATTTTTTGAAAATCCAGCTATTGAAAATCCTTTGGTTAATATGCCAAATTTAACAGCAGGCAATTTCATGACCGTTAGTGTGAAGAATTTTCCACAAAGGTTAAGATATCCTTCTGGTTTGCAAAACAGTAATGCTACTGGTTATAAACAAGCAATAGGGTTTTTAGGAGGCGAAGATGGCGTACTTACTCCACTGTGGTGGGCTAAGAAATAATTAAGCCCCAATATCAAAAAAAGGCTGCTAAAATCATATTTTAGCAGCCTTTTTTATTAGCCTAAATTTGCATCTGCAATTTTATAGAAAGATCTAAAAGCTATTCTGCCTAGCAAATATTTAATTTCAGGTCGAATTAACCATTTACCTTAATTAAAAGACCGAACAATTAGAAAGCTCGGATTAATAGAATTATTATTGGCCTTGAACCTTTCCTTATCTAGCTTCAATTACTCTCAATTGGTTTGATCTCTTCCTGATGCAGATTTAGTGGTTTATCTAATAATACGGCTATAACTGTCATTCTTGAATCCAATTGATCTTCAGGGATTGGTATGTAAAGCATGCCCGGAACTTCACTCCAATATTGCTTATTAAGAATTTGATGGGATAATAAAGTACCGTTCCCTACAATTCGAATGCGGTTAATTTTATTTTTAATTCCTTTTATCTGCAAGGGGCCATTGGGCTTTCCATCAACAAAAAGATAAAGCGTTTGCTTGTCAGGCGATAAGGTACTAAATCCGTCATAATAACCCTGCGGTAAGCCCGCAGAGCCTATTAGCGCCTCTGCATGCTTCTTCAACCAACTATTGGCATCTGCAAACAATTGAGACTCCATTGGAGAACTCGGCACTATTTGAGCAAACTGGGTCTTAAAAGAAAAATCACCCTTCCAGCTATCGTTTGCTAGGGCGTGTATTACATCTACCGGACTAGCATCTCCATTTTTAGCTGACAATTTCAATAAATTTTCAAAGTTCACCTTCGGCGATTCTTTTAAAAATTCAGCAGGCTTTTCAAATTCCAATGCAATCACCGTCACCACAGGATCTAATTGACTTTCAGGAATAGAAATTTTAGTTAGTTTACTGCCTGAATTATATTGATGCTTTAAAGCCAAATTCGTCCCAATAACACGCACTTTCTTAGGCTGTTGAACAAGGTTTCTAATCTCTACATCTTCAGTAGGTACATTTTCAACAAAAGCATAAATAGTTTTGCCATCAATACTAATGGTAGTTTTACCCTGAAAATTGGAACCGCAAATACCAGCTCTAGTCCCAAAAACAGCCTCTGCATGCTTCTTATTCCAGGCACCAAGATCTTGGAGTATTTTTATCTGTTCAATAGGAATGGTGCCATCGGGCTTCGGACCAATATCCAACAATAAATTACCGCCATTGGCTACACAGTCTATGAAAGTCCGAATAACCTGATTAGATGTTTTATAATTCTTATCATGAACAACATAACCCCAAGAATCATTTGTGGTCAAACATAGCTCCCAATAGGGGTCGCTAGGCCGAATAACAGGCACACCTTGCTCAGGGGTGGAATAATCACCATAAGTATTTAAGCGCGAATTAATAATCACATTGGGATTCTTTTGCTGGAGCAGATTTCTTAAATCCTCCGACTTCCATTCTTGAGCATTATGTTCCCAATCGCCATCAAACCAATACAAATCAGGATTATACTGCTCAGAAAGCTCTTTTAATTGTCCGGTAAGATAATTTTGAAATTTTAACCACCGTTCAGGTTGAGCTTTTAAGTCATACCTTTTATACTCACGCGTCATGATATCATAATCAGGGTAGCTCCAATCCGGAAGTGAGAAATAAATACCGGTCTTCAAATTTGCACTTTTTAAAGCCCTTACAAAAGGTGTGAGAAGATCTTTCCCTGCTTTACTATC
>JBIHZP010000053.1:0-7655 GCA_044231315.1 Daejeonella sp.
TAATGGATGCTGGTATCAAACTTAAAGCTCCTGTTTCAGGAATTGCCATGGGATTGATATCTGATGAAAAGACTGGTAAATATGCGATCTTGAGTGATATTCTTGGTGATGAAGATCACTTAGGTGATATGGACTTTAAAGTAACCGGAACTGAAAAAGGTATTGTTGCCTGTCAGATGGACTTGAAGATCAATGGTTTAAAGTGGGAAGTGTTAACAGCAGCATTAAAACAAGCTAACGAAGCCCGTCTTCATATCTTGAACGAGATGAAGAAAACCATTGCTGAACCACGTGAAGATTATAAGCCACATGCTCCAAGAATTGTTACTCTAAAAATTGATAAAGAATTTATTGGTGCTGTAATCGGCCCAGGTGGTAAAATCATTCAAGAAATGCAGCGTGAAACAGGTGCTACTATTGCCATCGAAGAAAAAGACAATTTAGGTATTGTACAGATCTTCGCAGACAATAAAGAGGCTATCGACAAAGCTGTTGCTCGTATCAAGGGTATCGCTTCTAAACCTGAAGTTGGTGAAATTTATGAGGGAAAAGTTAAAACAATCATGCCTTTTGGTGCTTTTGTTGAAATTATGCCTGGTAAAGATGGCCTACTTCATATTTCAGAAATCGATTGGCAACGTTATGAGTCAATGGAAGGTGTTTTAAATGTCGGTGACATTGTAAAGGTTAAACTTCTTGAAGTGGATAAGCAAGGTAAATTAAAGCTCTCTCGTAAAGCTTTACTTCCTCGTCCTCCAAGACCTGAAGATACCAATACAGCAGCTGAATAATTAATTCGCTCAAAATAATTAAACCTGTCCGTCAAAATCGGACAGGTTTTCTTTTTTAAAGGGCATTTTTAGTCTAGGTGATTAAAAATGATCTTCATAAAACTAGATATTTCAATCTAAATTGTAATTTTACCGTATGAAACATCTTATTGCACCTTCCGTTTTATCTGCTGATTTTGCCAACCTACAGAGAGATATAGAAATGATTAACCGTAGCGAAGCGGATTGGTTTCACATCGATATTATGGATGGGGTATTTGTACCTAATATTTCATTTGGTTTTCCGGTATTAAAGGCGATTCATAAACATGCCAAAAAACCTTTGGACGTCCATTTAATGATTGTCGATCCTGATCGTTATTTATTAGATTTTAAGTCCGCTGGAGCCGAAAACATTACCGTACACATCGAAGCATGTACGCATCTTCACCGTACATTAAGCGCTATTAGGGATCTAGGCTGTAAAGCTGGTGTTGCTGTAAATCCACATACCTCAGTAAGTTTATTGGAGAACATCATTGAAGATATAGATATTGTTTGTTTGATGTCGGTTAACCCTGGTTTTGGCGGACAAAAATACATTGAAGGGACCTACAAAAAAATTAAGGATCTCAGGACAATGTCTTTAGGAAGAAATGATGATTTATTAATTGAAATTGATGGTGGAGTATCTAATCTAAATGCACTAAAATTAATTGAAGCCGGAGCTGATGTTCTTGTTGCTGGAAACGCTGTTTTTTCTGCTGCAGATCCAATACTAGAAATTGCATCTCTTAAAAGATTAGGCTAAATAGTTTATTTGCGTGATATTTAACTAATTTGAATCATAAAAATTCTATTTGTTTAAAACACTATTCCCCAGTTATTCTTTGGAACCATTCACTGTGTTCAATATATATTTTACTAGTTACTCTTTTCATTTTAACTTCAAATAGTGTTTTAGCACAAGATTACGCCCAAATAAAGGGAGTAGTCAGTTCAGAGAAGAAGGAATTATTGAGTGGTGTGACTATTAAAGTTAAAAATCAATCAATTATTGGTCAGACTAATAAAGAAGGTGAGTTCATATTAAATGAGGTTCCCATCCAATCAACATTAATATTCAGCAGATTAGGTTATAAAAGTTTTAGTATCGAAATAGTTCTAGAAACGCTTACAGAGAATATACTAAATATCACGTTAATACCTGAAGTACAATCTCTAGATGAAGTGTATATCACTGAAAAATTCAGAACCTACAATTTAAATAATATTGATTTTGCTAAATTTTCTGCATTTCCTCAAGCTACAGGAAGTTTTGAAAGTTTTTTAAAAAACTTGCCGGGAATTTCTGGAAATAATGAACTAAGTTCCCAATACTCAGTCCGTGGTGGTAATTTTGATGAAAACCTAGTTTATTTAAACAATGTAGAAATTTATAGACCCCTCTTGATTAGATCCGGACAACAAGAGGGCCTTGGTTTTATAAATCCAAGTCTAAGTTCGAATGTTTATTTTTCTGCGGGTGGATTTGAAGCTCGATATGGAGATAAATTATCGTCTGTATTAGACGTCAAGTATAATAAGCCTGACAGCTTAACAATTGAAGCTCAGGCTGGCTTACTTTTAAGTGCGGCCACACTAAAATTACCTCTTAAAAACGGCTTTATTCTGGCGGGCTTAAGAACTAGGAATAATCAGAGTTTATTGGAAAGACAAAATATAGAAGGGGAGTATCATTCGCGATTTTCTGACTATCAATTTCTTTTAAAGCATAATATCACCTCGAAATTAAATTTTTCTCTCTTTGGATTATACAATCTAGGCGAATTGAATATAGTTCCGGAAAATCGGATTACTGAATTTGGTACTTCTGAAGATGTTTTGCGACTATTTGTGAATTATTCAGGTAGTGAAAAAAGTGAATATGACGCTACTAATGCTGCGCTAACATTTTCATACAATCCAAATAGTACGCTAAACGTTAAATGGATCAGTTCCATAGCATCTATCAATGAAAATGAGGAAGCCAATCTTTTAGGATGGTACTCCTTTATTGAAAGGTCAGGCGGAGGATTAAACCCATCAAATAGTAAGGGTTCCCTAGGAACTGGGTCAAATCAAACTTTTTTCCAAAATGAATTAAAAACTTTAATTTACAATAGCGAACTGAAGATTTATAAACAGATAAAGAATTCATTTTTGGAAATGGGTTTACGTTATCAAAATGATCTTATTAGAGATAACTTGAATGAATTTAATGCCACCGATACCAATGGCTATTCCTATCCTGAAACAGGTAAATGGATATACTCGAATTTAATAGATCAAAAAAATAAAGTAAATATTCAGCGATTTATTGGTTTCATTCAAAACACCTTTAGCCTAAGTTCCAAAATGACTGTTGCTGCTGGAATAAGATTTAATTATAATAATTTTTCAAATGAGAATTTGATTAGTCCGCGTTTATCTTTTATGTATAGCGCCGGACAGAATGATCAAGTATTATTAAAGTTTTCAGTTGGAAATTATAATCAAGCGCCATTTTACCGGGAAATTAAAAATTATAATGGCCTTCTTAACCTGAATTCTAGAGCACAAAAATCAATTCATTTTATTTCAGGAACAGATTATACATTCAATGGTTTAGGTACCCGTTTAAAGTTTAGTTCAGAGCTTTATTATAAAATTCTAAATAAGATAACTCCCTATAAAATTGAGGATTTAAAGATTAGGTACTTATCAGATAAAACAGCAAAGGGCTATGCTGCTGGAGCAGATTTTACCTTAAGTGGTAAATTTGCGAGAGACTTGGAGTCAACTTTTAGAATATCTGTCATGAAAACAGAAGAGGATATTGTTGATGATAGCTATTTTTTAAAAGATAAGTTAGGAAATGAAATTAGCATTAACCCAGGATATCTCAGAAGACCAACAGATCAGCTATTTAACATTGGAATGATGTTTCAAGATCGATTGATTCAAAACCCAACTTATAAGGTACATTTAAATTTAATTTATTCATCTGCTTTACCTGTTGGTCCCCCGGGACCACAAAGGCATACTGATCGTTTTAAAATCCCAGCCTATAAAAGGGTGGATATAGGATTCTCTAAAGATCTTGCCGATTCTGAAAGTAGAAGAAAGGCTCTTTTTGTTAAAAAATATTTTCAATCATTAAGCCTGCATGCTGAGCTTTTCAATCTTTTAAATTTTAAAAATACAGTATCTTACCTTTGGTTAAACGATAAAATGGGTAATCAATATGCTGTTCCAAACTATTTAAGTGCGAGGATGTTAAACCTCAGATTAATCGCTAAAATGAAAACTAGATAAAACATTTGTCATCTTACATTAATAAGGGTTAAAAACCTAACAGGTGTTCAAAAATTCTCTTATTTTTACGGCATAAATTAAACATTATGACACATAATTTTGGTGCAGGTCCCTGCATTCTACCCCAGGAAGTTTTTAAACAAGCCTCACAAGCAGTAATTGAATTTAATGGTACTGGTTTATCTATTTTAGAGATATCTCACCGTACTCCTGAGTTTGAGGATGTAGTTGATGAGACCGTTCGTTTAGTTAAAGAACTTTTAAATGTTCCTGAAGGTTATTCCGTTGTTTTATTACAAGGGGGGGCAAGCCTACAATTTTCTATGGTCCCGATGAATTTACTTGCTGAAGATCAAACCGCCGCCTACTTAAATACAGGTGTTTGGGCTACAAAAGCATTAAAAGAGGCTAAGCTTTTTGGTCATGTTAATGTAGTTGCTACATCAAAGGAAGATAATTTTTCCTTCATTCCAAAGGACTTTGATATTCCGGAGGATTCAGCATACTTTCATTATACTTCAAATAATACCATTTACGGGACTGAATTGATGTCAGTTCCTGAAACAAGTGTTCCTGTTGTTTGTGATATGTCTTCTGATATATTTAGCCGCGTGATTGATGTTTCTAAGTTCGGATTAATTTATGCTGGAGCCCAAAAAAATATGGGTCCTGCCGGATTAACACTTGCCATTGTAAAAGATGAGATTCTAGGAAAAATTGATCGTAAAATACCATCAATGCTTGATTATAAAATCCAGATTGAAGGTGGTTCAATGTTTAATACTCCACCAGTATTCTCTATTTATGTGTCTATGTTGAATCTCCGTTGGTTGAAATCAAAGGGTGGAGTCGCTGAAATAGAGAAAGAAAATATAGCTAAGTCTTACGCACTTTACACTGAGATTGACCGTAATCCATTGTTCAAGGGGACTTGTAGTGTTGAAGACCGTTCAAGAATGAATGTTTGCTTTGTAATGGAGAATCCAGAGCTTGAAAAATCGTTTTTAAAATTTGTTGAAGATCGTGATATTATTGGTATCAAGGGGCATAGAAGTGTAGGTGGTTTCCGTGCATCCATGTACAATGCATTACCAATAACAAGTGTTCATGCACTTATTGACGCCATGCAAGAATTTGCTGAAAAGCATCGTTAAAAATTTACTGAGCTTATGCTGATGGGCAGTATAATTCATTTTTGTTTATTAGAATATTAATAATTATAGCATCAAATAAATTCAATAATTTATGTTTCGTATACTCGCCAATGATGGCATCGACCCAATCGGTAAAGATTTATTAGAGAAAGCAGGTTTTGTGGTTGACACCAACCATATCCCTCAAGCAGAACTGTCTGAAGGTTTAAAAAACTATGACGCGATTACAGTTCGTAGTGCTACAAAAGTTAGAAAAGAACTAATTGACGCCTGTCCAAATATTAAATTAATTGGACGAGGTGGTGTGGGGATGGATAATATTGATGTGGATTATGCTAGAGAACAAGGCCTTGCCGTTGTAAATACTCCTGCAGCATCATCACTTTCTGTAGCTGAATTAGTTTTTGCTCATCTTTTTACAGGAATACGTTTTTTACAAGATGCTAATCGTAAAATGCCCGTAGAAGGTAATACTAGGTTTAATGACCTTAAAAAAGCTTATGCTAAAGGTATTGAACTTCGTGGAAAGAAAATGGGGATTATTGGTTTCGGACGTATTGGTCGTGAAACTGCCAAAGTGGCTCTAGGTTTAGGAATGGATGTTTTGGCCTATGATCTTTTTGATATACCGAATGAACTTGAAGTGGTTCTTGGTGGAAATGTTCGTGTTAATTGTCCTGTGAATGCGGTAGGTATTGAACAGTTAATCAAAGAATCTGATTTCATAAGTCTGCATGTTCCTTTTGCCGATAAACCTGTTTTAGGAAAGGCTGAGTTTGCGATGATGAAAGATGGAGTAGGGGTGGTTAATTGTTCTCGTGGTGGCACAATTGATGAAGATGCCTTATTGAATGCTTTAAATTCGGGCAAATTAGGTTTCGCTGGACTTGATGTTTTTGAGAATGAACCCAATCCGCGCCAAGATCTACTTTCGCATCCCAATGTAAGTTTAACGCCTCATATTGGAGCATCAACCAATGAAGCTCAAGAAAGAATTGGAACCGAATTAGCTAATTTAATTATTGATTTTTTTAAAACCATTAAAGCCTAATTAAACCTTATTAAATGGTTTGATTATCGCATGTTATTTAAAAAGAAATGCCTAAAATCAAACCATTTAAAGGAATTCATCCCAAGCAATCGAATGCTGAAAAGGTTGTAGTTAATCTTGAGAATTTAAGTATTTCTGAAGCTAAGTTAATCCGACAGGAAAACCCATATTCCTACGTGAATATGCTTGTTCCTAAATTGGATAATATTTTTTTGATGGGTTCTAAAAATGAACTTGCTTTTAAAAAAATAAATGAAAATTTTGAGGATTTTATAGATAAAGGAATATTTATTCAGGATAGTAAACCTTCTATTTATATATATCAAGTACATCGTGCGGGACTTACCCAAACTGGAATTTGGACCGTTACTTCTATTGATGATTATTTAAATAATGTCGTTAAAAAGCATGAATTAACTAATTCAGCTCGGGAGCAATCATTAATTGATTATATCCAGCAGACAGGTATTGATGCCAATCCGGTTTTGATTACTTATATACCGGTAAAAGCTATAGACAAAATCATACAAGAAAATACGATTAACCAGGCTGATATTTCTTTTATAAAAGATGAAACTGAACATCATCTATGGAAAATAGACAATGAAAAGACTTTGAAAATTTTAGTTGATGAATTTTCTAAACTATCATCAACATACATAGCTGATGGTCACCATCGCGCAGCAGCTTCCTCCTTATTAGGCATTCAAAGACGAAAGCTTAATCTGAAACATCAAGGAGATGAAGAATATAATTTCTTTACTTCAATTTACATGAGTACTGATCAGTTAAGAGTCTATGGATTCAATAGATTAGTAAAAGATTTGAATGGCTTATCGCCTGATAAAATAATTGAATTAATTTCGCAAAATTTCAATATTACTGAATCTTTGATTGCACTAGAACCTTGTGAAATTCATGTTTTTGGGATGTATGTAGCCGGAAAATGGTATAAATTAATTGCTAAAAGTGAACTTGTTGAAACAAATAATCCTCTTGCCAAATTAGATGTATCCATTTTACAGGATTATATTTTGTCTCCAATTTTCCAAATAATAAATCCTAGAACAGATACTAGAATTAACTATAGGGGAGGACTACTATCAATCAATGACCTTATTAATGACGTTGATAATGGCGAATTTGCTGTCGCTTTTGTTTTGTATCCTACTGGTATTGAGCAATTAATGGAAGTAGCTGATGCAGGGGAAGTTATGCCTCCTAAATCTACATGGTTTGAACCTAAATTTGATGTGGGACTATTGATTCATCAAATAAATTAAATTCAATCGAGCTGGTATTTTATCCCCCTTTTTGCTATTTCTACCGGATAACCCTCAATTG
>JBIHZP010000054.1:0-7596 GCA_044231315.1 Daejeonella sp.
AAGGCAGATCCAGCATCGGGTTGTAATAGTATGAGTGCCGTAGGTACAAGAATGATTAATGCTGCAATCAATTGTGTTTTGATGTCTTGGACTTTTGTGCTTGCTGAACTCAGGTATTTAGCCAGCATAAGGCAAGTGGCAAATTTGGCAAACTCAGAAGGTTGAAGCCTGAAATTACCAATAGCAATCCATGCTTGGTTACCTCCCACATTCCGACCGATTATAAGTACTAAAATGAGAAGAATGATGGTGATCCCATAAAAGACAGGTGAAAAGGTATTGAAAAACCGGCCATCTAGCAATAAAATAGCAAATCCAATCATGAAAGCTGAAATGATAAAAAAGAATTGCTTACCATAATTGGTATCAAAATCAATGATGCTTGGATTTAAAGGGTCGTACACTGCAGCATGGATATTGAACCAACCAATAATACAGAGAGCGAGGTAGGTCAAAATAATGAACCAATCGACATTAAAGAAAAGGCTTCGTTGATTATTCATTGCTTACATTATCTTTTTTAAGCGTATTTGTTTTGTTTGCAGAGTTAAATCAGCTTTGGTTTTATTTTTGGTGGAACTATTAATTGACGCACCAGGCAGTAAATTAGCCTGCATAATCCGATCTATATAAATTTGAGGTCTGCTAATGCTCTTTTTGATATATTTTTCAACCATTAAGCTGGCAATTGGTGCCGACCAAGTGGAACCATACCCGGCATTTTCTACCACTACTGCAATGGCTATTTTAGGATTATCTCTTGGAGCGAATGCAATAAATACGGAATGGTCTTCTCCATGAGGGTTTTGCACAGTACCCGTCTTGCCACACATCTCAATGTCTGCAATTTTTGAGTACCATGCTGTACCATTAGGTTGGTTTACCACGTCGCTCATTCCATCAATTACCGCATTAAAGTACTGTGATTGGATACCGGCATTATTTTTTTTAAGAAACTCTTCTTTTATAACTTTTTTTGCCCCAATCGCTTTGATTAGATGTGGTTTATAATAATAGCCTCTATTAGCGATAATAGCTGCGATATTCGCCATTTGAAGAGGGGTAATTCCAAGCTCACCTTGGCCAATGGATAGGGAAATGGTGTAGGCAGAGCCCCAGCGATCGCTTTTAAAGCGTTTTGTATAAAGTTCATCTGTAGGTAATAGTCCATTGCGTTCCCCAGGAAGGTCTATTCCGAGTGAAGAGCCAATGCCAAAGGCTGAAACTGCTGTTCTCCATCTCTTAAAAGCATTTACTGGGCGCATGCCTGCAAAATCAATCATCTTGCTATAGGTATAACCGTAATAAGTGTTGCACGACTCAGAAATAGACTTTCTAAGATCTACAGCACCATGAACATGTGTGCATCCCATAAAACCTTTGCGACCATAACGATAGCCTCCAGGACAATTGAATGTTGTATTTTCATTAATAAGTCCGAATTGTTGCGCAACAAGGGCATTTACCATTTTAAAAATAGAGCCTGGTGGATATTCTGCTTGAATCGGACGGACAAACATGGGTTTGTATTTATCGTTTAATAGGTCCATATAATTATTGCCTCTTTGTCGGCCAATCATCAAATTTGGATCATAACCAGGACTGCTAACAAAGGATAAAATCTCTCCTGTGGAAGGTTCAATAGCTACTACGCTACCGATTTTATTTTTCATCAATTGTTCAGCAAACTTCTGTAAATCTTTATCGAGGGAGGATATTAAATTTTCTCCCATAACGGCTATCGTATCGTATTTTCCTTCCGCGTATTTCCCTTGAGGTCTGTTCAAAGCATCCACCATAAAGTTTTGAACCCCTCTTTGTCCCCTTAAAAGCTCTTCATAGGATTTTTCAATACCTGTAATGCCGTGATAATCTGAGCGCCTGTAAAAGCCATTCGATTGATCAATTACTTTTTGATTGACTTCGCCAATATAACCGAGAAAATGGGCGGCAATACTGTCGGGGTACCGTCTTACCGTTCTATTTTGAACATAAAAACCTGGAAAATCACTTAGTTTCTCCTGAAATGAGGCATAGGTTTGAACAGACAATTGCTTCTCAAAGATGGAGGCTTTAAAAGGAGAATAATTACGAGCCTTTTTAAAGCGTTTATCAAATCCTTTTTTGTCAATTCCTATCAATTTACAGAACTTAAGGGTGTCAAATGCCTTTACCTCTCGTGGGATTACCATCAGGTCGTAAACTGGTTCGTTTTGAGCTAGAATTTGGTTATTACGATCTAAAATAACACCACGGGCAGGGTAAATAGGTAACCGCCTGATGACATTGTTTTCTGCCGATAGAAAATATTCGTCGCTTAGCACCTGAATGTAAAACAATCGGGTAAGTAAAATCAAAATGATGACAATGAATATTCCTTGTACTACGAATTTTCTGGCAAAAAAACTATTCATTAAGCTTTATGAAATTAGGTATTGTGCTTATCTAATTTAGATTTAAATATTGACCTGTTATTTGAATCTTTTAAAAAGATACTATTTATCAAATACAAAAGTACAAAAGAAATATGTTTACGGACCTTAAAATCCATTCAAAATATTGCCGCATTCGCCAAGGTGAAAAAGAGCAGAACTTAGGTTCAGTACGAGACAAAATTGCAGTTTTTATCTATTTTTCTATGGTTAAATGGTGCGGATCTAGATATTCTAAAACATATTTTTTTAAAAATCGCTAGTAGATAGAAAGGTTTAGAACTAACACAGAGGGATATTAACGTAATTTTTTGCGATAGAATGCAAATTCGCTAATTAAAATTAGGGAAACCGTAAAAATGGAGCTTAGGAAAACTCGAAGTAAGGTATAACCGAATTCACTGAATGAAAAAGTTTCGAAGGTGAACAGGATGAAATGGTGGGCAAGCGTGAGGATAATGGAATAAAAAATAAACCATCTAAATCCCATAATCCCCATACTAGGTTCAGGTTCATTATCAAATCCGTCACGTTGTACGGTTATGCTGATGTAAAGGATTCTTATAAAGGCCATAAAAGTGCATGCAGCAGCATTTAAACCCAGTGTATCGTAAAAAACATCTATAGTTAATCCGGTGGTAAATGCGAGAAAAAATAAAAGCCAATTGGGGATTCCAAATGGGAGAAGAAGTATAAAAAGGATATACAAATAGGGGATACTGAGGTTATAATAACCGATGTTTTTCAACAAAAACACTTGAGTGGCAATCAGTAAAAAAAATCGGATAAAATTAATGATTACTATTCGTCCCATTATTCAATTTTGTTTAGAGATTCAAGCGACACTTGTTCACTAGATAATAAATTATTGATTACATAAACATACTGATACTGCAAGGTTGAAAAATCAGTGCTTAGTTTCACCTTGATGTCGAGCTCGTTTGTTCCTCCCTTTATTCTGTTTTCAACCACATAACCAATGGTGGTGCCTTCTGGGAATAAGGAGAATTCGGAACTTAGAACCTTGTCTCCCTTTTTTATGTTCAAATGACTTTGAACGTCTTTTAAATAAGCGTATCGCGAGTCATTATTGCCTTCACCCCAGACTAAGGAGCCGATGTTTCCGTTGACTTGTGCGCTCACTTTTGTGTCACTGTGTAAAATGGAGCGAATGGTTGCGAAATTTTCACTTACATTCCAAACAATTCCTACAATTCCTTTGGCAGATGTAACACCCATTCCCTTGACAATACCATGTTTAGTGCCACGATCAATGGTTAAGTAGTTGTTTTTTCTGTTGATGGAATTATTAATAACTTTTGATAGGGTATAGGTGTATTGCTGCTTGAGCGTGCTATCGCGTACGATTACCTGTTTAATACTATCGCTCTTAAAAGAAGAGCTTAATTGATTTCTCAACAAGGCATTTTCTGCGGCTAGACTGTCATTTGTTCTTCCGAGTGAGAGGTAGCTTTTCAGTTCATTTGCTTTTCCATAGGCCTCTCCTATAACTTGATTGGATGAATTCCACACACTTGCACGCTGAAAGGAATTGTTTCTTATGAGCAGGACAAGTGAAATTATAAAATAAATAACCAGCAGAAAAAAAGCATTGTATTTACTGAATAAAAGCCAAATGTTACGCATGTTTTATCCGACAAGTGCTGAGTTGAATCTTGTAAATTGTGACCGAATTGCATTCATACTGGAGAACAATAATCTTTAATAATTAATTTAAAGGTAATTAAATTAATTACTGCATTAAAAACTTAAAGTTACCAATATTTTTCAAGGCGATACCTGTACCACGCACAACAGCGCGTAATGGATCTTCAGCAACGTGAACAGGAAGCTTTGTTTTCGACGAAATTCTTTTGTCTAGTCCCCGTAATAATGCTCCACCACCAGTTAAATAAATTCCTGTTTGGTAAATATCTGCTGATAATTCAGGGGGAGTCATCTCAAGGGCCTTCAAAATTGCTTCTTCAATTTTTGAGATAGATTTATCGAGGCAATGTGCTATTTCAGTGTAAGAAACGGTTATTTGCTTAGGTACTCCGGTCATTAAGTCACGACCTTGAACGGCAAAATCTGCTGGCGGATCAGTAAGTTCGGGTAATGCTGCACCTACTTCAATTTTGATTTTCTCCGCTGTGCGGTCGCCAATCATAATATTGTGTTGTCTACGAATATATTGAACTATATCGCTATCGAAATTATCTCCGGCAACGCGGATAGATTGATCGCAAACAATTCCAGAAAGGGCGATTACCGCGATTTCTGTAGTACCACCACCTATGTCAATAATCATGTTACCCATTGGCTCTTCTACATCAATGCCAATACCTACGGCTGCAGCCATTGGCTCATGTATTAAGTATACTTCTTTTGCTCCTGCAATTTCAGCAGAGTCACGCACGGCACGTTTTTCTACTTCTGTAATACCTGAGGGGATGCAAATAACCATACGTAAAGAAGGGAAAAACCATCCTTTTCCATTATTAATCATTTTTATCATGCCACGAATCATGTATTCTGCCGCATTGAAATCGGCAATTACACCATCTTTTAAGGGCCTAACTGTTTGTATATTAGCATGAGTTTTACCCTCCATTTGCATGGCCTGCTTGCCAATGGCAATAACCTTGTTGGTTGTGCGGTCAAAAGCTACAATGGAAGGCTCATCCACTACAACTTTATCATTATGAATAATAAGTGTGTTGGCGGTGCCTAGGTCAATGGCAATTTCTTGTGTAAACCAATTAAATAATCCCATTTTTATTTATTAATGTTTTAATTGTACGCTAATATAAACTCTTTTTGTGAATGATTGTTATCTAGATTATGATGTATCTTTTAATGTTTAAAGTGTCTGATACCGGTGGTTACCATTCCAACGCCTTTTTGGTTTGCCATATCTATTGATTCTTGATCTTTTATTGAACCTCCTGGTTGTAAAATCATCGTTACCCCAGCATCTGCAGCTATTTCAACACAATCGGGGAAGGGGAAGAATGCGTCAGAAGCCATTACACTATTTTCGACAGAAAAGTTAAATGCTTTTGCTTTTACGAGTGCTTGTTGCAGTGCATCTACCCTTGATGTTTGTCCGACGCCACTAGCAATCAAACAAGCATTTTTCGCGAGCACAATCGTATTAGATTTGGTATGCTTCACTATTTTGTTTGCAAAAACTAGATCCTTTAATTGTTGGGCATTGGGTTTTAATTCTGTAACGGCCACCATTTGATCAGCGGTTTCCATTATTAGGTCCTTATCTTGTTCAATAACACCGTTTAATAAGGTCTTAAACTGCTTTTTCGGTAATTGAACATCATTTCTTTTTAATAAAATGCGGTTCTTTTTTCCCGATAGAATTTGTTTTGCATTTTCTTCAAATGAAGGTGCGATCAACACTTCAAAAAATAAGTTGCTTATTTCTTTCGCCGTTTCTTCATTTATCTCACGGTTACAGATTAAAACGCCACCAAATGCAGAAACTGGATCGCAGGCATAGGCAGCATTCCAAGCTTCTAAAATTGAGTCGCATGAAGCAATTCCACAGGCATTGGTATGCTTTAAAATAGCGAATGTTGGTTCTTCAAATTCGTCGATTAAAGCGACAGCTGCATCTACATCTACCAAATTATTGTAGGATAACTCTTTACCATTAAGCTTTTCAAACATGCTGTTTAAATCACCATAGAACACCCCTTTTTGATGCGGATTTTCACCATAACGCAGGCTAATGCTCTTTTGCTCACTGTATTTAAATACGCTTAGTGGCTCATTCTGATTAAAATAGTTAAATATAGCGGTATCGTAATGAGATGATACATTAAATGCCTGACGGGCAAAAGATTTACGATGACTAAGCGAGGTTGAGCCTTGGTTTTCGTTAAGAATAGTGCCTAATGTTGCATAATCGTCTTTTGAAGCGATAATTACCACATCATTGTAGTTTTTCGCTGCGGCTCTGATTAATGAAATTCCGCCAATATCTATTTTTTCAATGATTTCTTCTTCTGAGGCGCCAGATTGTAAGGTCTCCTCAAAAGGGTAGAGGTCCACAATTACTAAATCGATTTCCGGAATTTCATATTGTCCAATTTGGCTTTGATCTTCCTTATGATTTCTGCGGTTTAAAATACCACCAAAGACTTTGGGATGTAGTGTTTTTACCCGCCCCCCAAGAATGGAAGGATAGCCCGTTAGATCTTCAACTGCAATCACATCGATTCCTAATTCGCGGATAAATTTTTCTGTCCCGCCAGTTGAATAAAAAACAACTCCCTGCTGGTGCAGTTGCTTAATGAGGGGTTCTAAATTATCTTTGTAATAAACAGAAATTAGGGCGTTTTTGATCTTAACAGGGTGGCTCATTGACTAAATTTTATAAGCTGCAAAGATAAGGTTTTTTGATCGATTTGGCGTTAAGAATTTAGCCAAAAAAGCTAAATATAAAGGTGAAAGCTAAAAACATTTGGAAAAATTGGTATATTATTAAGAAAGGCAGCAAGGATTAGAAATTAGCAGGATCTTTATATTTTTTTAAGACTTTTAGCTTTTACCTTTCCTCTTTCAGCTTTCCCCTTTTCGCCTTCAACTTAGCTCTTCATCTTTTTTAGTACCTGTTCTACCACTTTGGGATAATGTAGATGCTCCAATTGTTGGCCTTTGAATTTGATCATTTCCAGATCGTCTCCTTTTTCGATTTTAAAGCGCGATTGATGTATTGTTTCTCCTTCATCAAAATGTTCATTCACAAAATGGATGGTAATGCCTGATTCTTCTTCTCCAGCATGGAGTACAGATTGATGTACTTTATTACCATACATGCCTTTTCCTCCATATTTTGGGAGTAGCGATGGATGGATATTGATTATTCGATTTGGAAATGCAGTAATTAAGTTTTCAGGAATCAGCCATAAAAAGCCGGCAAGCACAATCAGGTCGATTTGTAAATTCTTTAAAAGGCTAATAATATCGTCGCTTTTATAAAACTCCTGCTTATCGAAAATATGTGATGGTACCTCAAAATTATCCGCTCTTTGTAAAACGTAGGCCTCAGGATTGTTGGTAAGCACAAGGGCAACCTCAGCATCCGCATGTTTTTTAAAAAATTCCATGATCTTTTGGGCATTTGATCCGGATCCGGAAGCGA
>JBIHZP010000055.1:0-7531 GCA_044231315.1 Daejeonella sp.
TAAGCTGAGCAACTAATTTTGATTTTTCAGTTGCACCCATCGTGTATAATGGTAAATAATTTATTAAGCAAGCTACAAATGGAATAAAATTTAGCCAGTCATATTTTTTAAAGGCAACTTCATTTTTTAATAGGGTTCTGATGTAAAGGTATCCTAAGGGGGGTATTAAATAATTAAGGGGAGCGGCAGTTTTATAAAAGTGAGGTATATAAGTAATCCAACCAGAAATAATTAGTAAGTATGCTAAGGCACACCATGTGTTTGCAATGAAAAATGCCCCTAAAATTCTGGATGAAAATAATTGATAGCTATCAGTTCTATTGAATAATAAATATACCGTTATTGCAGAACAAAATATGGAGCCTAAAAGAATTACTTCTCCCATTATTGGGTTTTACTTTTCTTGAATTAATGGATATAAAGATTTCAAATATACTCACTTTCATTTCCTTTTTTAATTTTATCCAAAAATATTTCAACGGAAAAACCAAAATATTTCTGGATTATTATCTCAGGTTTCAAATTGCGTATTATACTGCCACTCCCATTCCGAGTATGTTGACCACTATTATTTAAATAGTTGAGCAATGCTCTTTTTGACAATGCCTTAGGGCCAAAATGCTATTCAGAAATACTGCCAACCCCTTACCCTTCCTGAACTATTCCACCGTTACCGATTTAGCCAGATTTCTTGGCTGATCTACATTGCAACCTCTCATCACTGCAATATGGTATGAAAGTAATTGCAAAGGGATTGTAGCAAGTAATGGTAAGAAGATTTCATCGGCGTCAGGTATTTCGATTACGTAATCTGCCATATTCTTAACCGTGGTATCCCCTTCGGTTACTATGGCAATTACTTTACCTTTTCTGGCTTTTACTTCCTGGATGTTACTAATCACCTTTTCATAAGAAGAATTCTTTGTGGCAATGAATACTACAGGCATTTCCTCGTCAATCAAAGCAATGGGACCGTGTTTCATCTCTGCAGCAGGATAACCTTCTGCGTGGATATAGGATATTTCCTTGAGCTTCAGGGCACCTTCCAACGCTACTGGAAACCCACTTCCTCTTCCTAGGAATAGGAAATTTCTAGCATCTTTAAATTTTGCAGAGATCTCTTTAATACTGTCGTTTGAAAGGAGACATCTTTCAATCATTGATGGAATATTTTCAAGTTCAGTTAGTAGATCAATCAATTTACTTTGTGTGATTGTTCCTCTTTGTTGAGCCATGTATAAGGCCATCAATGTAAGCACAGTAACTTGCGCGGTAAATGCCTTGGTTGAGGCTACCCCTATTTCTGGTCCTGCATGTGTATATACTCCCGCATGACTAAGCCTTGGAATGGAAGCGCCTACCACATTACATATTCCAAAAATGGTTGCACCTTTTTCTTTGGCTAACTCGATAGCTGCCATGGTATCGGCTGTTTCCCCCGACTGTGACACAGCAATTACGATGTCTTTTTCTGAAATGATAGGGTTTCGGTACCTGAACTCAGATGCATATTCTACCTCGACAGGGATGCGTGCATATTCTTCGATAAGATACTCTCCAACCAGTCCCGCATGCCAGGATGTACCACAAGCTACAATAATAATCCGATCTATATTTTTGAGTTTTTCAGCATATTCTTTGATACCGCCAAGCTGTACGAGACCTTTTTCCGGGTAAATGCGGCCACGCATACAATCTTTAATAGAACGGGGTTGTTCATAGATCTCCTTCAGCATAAAATGGTCAAATCCGCCCTTCTCAATCATCTCAAGTTTAAGCTCAAGCTCCTGAACATATGGAATCTGGACAATATTATCGATGTTCTTGATAAGCAGTTCGTTCCTCTTTATATATGCAATCTCATTATCTTTTAGGTAGATCACATTCTTGGTGTACTCAATAATTGGGGAAGCATCAGAGGCTATGAAATATTCTTTTTCTCCGACTCCAAGTACCATCGGACTCCCTTTGCGGGCTGCAATGAGTTCATCGGGTTCATCCCTGCTCATGATAACTATGGCATAGGCGCCAATAACTTCATTTAAAGCTATTCTGACTGATTCTCGGAGATCCAATCCAGTTTGTTGCTGAATATCCTCAATCAGATGAATAAGAACTTCTGTATCGGTATCACTTTTAAAAATATGGCCACGGGATAGGAGGGCTTCCTTTAATGTAGAGTAGTTTTCAATAATACCGTTGTGAATGATGGCTAATCTACCATCTCCTGATGTATGAGGATGTGAATTTCGGTCGGATGGTTCTCCATGTGTAGCCCATCTGGTATGACCCATCCCGATTGAGCCTTTCAGATCCTCGCTTTCAACTGATTTTTCGAGGTCGCTAACCTTGCCTGCCTTTTTATAAATATTAAGGCTGCCGTTCATTAGCGCAACACCTGCACTATCATAACCGCGGTATTCGAGGCGGTGTAATCCTTTAATAACAATAGGCCAAGCTTCACGAAACCCGATATAACCAACTATACCACACATTTTTTCAGATATTTAGATTTTACTAAATTACTGATTTTGGGATATATTTTAAATTAAGTCTTAATTTATTTTACTATAAATAATATTAAGTTTCATTTTATAGCTAACTCCTGTTTTTCCGCTACCAAGTACCGCACTGGTGGCAGTTACTCCTGAAGGGAGTGGACCCCCTTGACGGTTATAATCAATATTTACCGGTGCAATGTAAGTATCATATTGCTTTAGTCTGTTTCTAAGAATATCTTGGATATAAGTGGTGATCACAAATTTATATCGTTTGTTAGTGCTATCATAAAATCCGCCAAAATCAAGATCAGTCATTGAAACAATTGGATTGGTGCCAAAATCTGGCACAAATTGTCTCTGCTTGGCGATATCCGTTTGGTATAATAATAATCGTTGGGCAGGTTTAATCTGATCGGTACCACCTACAACTGTAAGGATTAGCTCAGCTTTATTAATAGTAATATTTCCTAGGCTTTTTAGTTTGTCTAAATAAGGGAAGTGAATTCGGGTACGTAATCCTGCTAAGCCTTGAACAAAAGTTTGATCAAATTTAGTATTCGGATTATTAAGTTGTGCCTGAATTGCTGTGCCAGTATAATCATGCTTAAAATTTGCAATTACTGGCGCTGAGTTATTCTTAATCGGGAATTTATGAAGGCCAGTATCTATTGCCGTTCCATTCTGGCTTTTATAATAAACTTCAAGTCTGCTTGAGTCTGTCAGATTAAAAAATGCGATACCACCTTTGCCAGTTGTTTGTGCTTTATTAACGGTAAGATAAAGACCATTAATTGCATTATTTAATCCAGCATTGCTAGCTAAAACACCTGCAGTCGTAATTAATAAGTTGTCAGAAATAAAATTTTTATCTAATTGTATTCGAACATGAGGTGCCTTTGTTTTTTGTACATCTGGCTTTCCTTTCACCAATTCGGTAACTTTAACACTATCCTTATAGTTAAAACGTAAGAATTTACTTCCAAGAATAGAGCTATTGAATCCAATCGTTTTGGTATTG
The DNA here is from genome assembly GCA_044231315.1 of Daejeonella sp. Lineage (GTDB taxonomy): Bacteria > Bacteroidota > Bacteroidia > Sphingobacteriales > Sphingobacteriaceae > Daejeonella. Next base: position 3,520 of record JBIHZP010000055.1, read on the forward strand.
AAGTGAAGCGCTGTCTCCGTAAGTGAATTAGCTAATTGATAAACCTCTACTTGAAATTTTGAGGTACTATCACCATGAAATTCTTTACCATAGAATAGAACCAATACGGCAGAATCTAAAACTGGATTAGTACCAAAGCTAAGTCCCGGAGGATCAAGTGTCAAGGACATTCCAATATTTGCTGTAGTTTTACCCATAATTGGATCATTTAAATATCCAAGTGGATATTGCCCCAATGTGTTGGTCACAATTGAATCTTCAGTAACGGTACTGGCGTTGATTGTTATGGTGTCTATTAAACTTCCCTTAATCTCTGTAGTAGCATCAACTTCAAGTCCGATCGACTCAGTTTCCTGACAACTACTTAAAATAAAAAGACTTATCAACAGCGTTAATAAGTCTAATTTGTATAATCTCATCTGTATTATATTTTTAAAAGCCTATTGAATCTATTTTCGCTTTTTCCTTGTTTTTCTTTTTTCGAAGAAAACCGGTCAATAATTTTTGTTAAACCAAAGAAATAAGTTCTTCGCTAACTATTTCTTCGTAAAGGTTGTAATAATTTTCATAATTTGAAGTAGAATTGAACTCTAAAGTCGGTTTATTACCTTTTTTAACAAACTTTAACACTTCTTCATTAATATTTTCACTTGCATAAACCACCGCATCCGAGTAAGAAATGGCACCCAAATTAAGTGCTGTATTTGTTGCTTTTGAATATATTTCTGTATGTTCTGGAGTCATTCCACTCATTACTGCCTTTTTAGAAAAATCGGCATGCAATGAATCTTGGAAATGATCGTCATAAACAGAATATACCACTTTTGAATTTTTAAAAGTCGGATCGTCTTTATATATGGTTTTTAGGTAAGCAGGAACTAATGAGCTCATCCATCCATGGCAGTGAACTATTTCTGGCGACCAGCCTAATTTTTTTACAGTTTCAAGTGCTCCTTTACAGAAGAAAATGGTGCGTTCATCATTGTCTTCATAGAATTTATTACTGTTGTCTGCGAATACGTGTTTTCTTTGGAAATACTCCTCATTGTCGAGGAAATAAACCTGCATACGTGCAGAAGGAATTGAAGCAACCTTGATTATTAGAGGATTATCATTATCATTGATGATGATATTCATACCCGAAAGACGAATTACTTCATGAAGTCTGTTGCGACGTTCGTTGATGTTTCCAAAGCGAGGCATCAAGATGCGGATTTCGAATCCTTTGTCCTGCATAGCTTGCGGAAGATGACGGGTAATTTCAGAAATTTTGCTTAATTCAAGGAAAGGCGACATCTCATGCGTAATAAAAAGAATCTTGGTTTTTGCCATCTCCGATTTGATTATTTAGGTACTGTGAAAATATTTTAGAATAGCAAAGATAAGCATTATCTTATGAATTATCAATGATATATGCAAATCGTTTTGGTTCTCTTTAAGTAATTAACCATTTTTGAGGTCATTAAAATTAAATATATTTTGAAAATTTTTAATAGCAAACAAGCAATTCACAACTATTTAGATCAATTAAGGTCGCTAGGTAAAACAATTGGTTTTGTTCCTACTATGGGAGCTTTACATGCCGGGCATCTATCTTTGATTGAACAAGCTAGAAAATCAGCCGAAGTTATTGTTTGCAGCATCTTTGTGAACCCCACCCAGTTTAATGATAAAAAAGATCTAGAAAATTATCCGCGCCCTATTGAAGATGACATTAGAAAATTGGAAGAGGTTAAGTGTGATATTTTATTCATTCCAGAAGTAGATGAAATGTATAATAGCTCCGAAAAATGGTCTATCGAACTCGGCAATCTGGATACTGTTTTAGAAGGGAAAATCAGACCAGGACACTACCAGGGGGTAACGCAGATTGTTAAAAAATTATTTGATACCGTTAATCCAGATTTTGCCTTTTTCGGACAAAAAGATTATCAGCAATTCATGGTCATCTCTTACATGGTTAAAAAATTGCGGATGAAGGTTAAATTGGTGCTTTGTCCGATTATTAGAGAAGAAGATGGATTGGCGATGAGTTCTAGAAACATATATATATCGGCAGCGGATAGAATAAACTCATTGGCTTTATTTCATGCGCTATCTAAATTTCGCGCGCTTTATAAAACTAAAAGTATCCTGCAGTTGAAAACAGAAATAACATCCTTTTTAAAATCTGCCCCGGGAATTGAAATGGAGTATTTTGAAATTTTTAATGCCAAATCCTTCAAGCCTGCTACATCTAAACGTTCTGGCAGTATAATTGCTCTTGTTGCCGCTAAAGTGGGTTCTATTCGTATTATTGATAATATGATTATTGAGAAATAATTATTTTGTTTTTTGATCAATAGCTCAATTATAGGCCTTAATAATTCTATTTAATGGTTCAATAAACCTAATTTGCATTTAATTTAACACCGAAATGGTACAATAATGAGTAAACTGGAAATAATTAAGGGAAAAATCTTTCAAGTTGATGAATTGCGTGCAAATCTCAATATCTGGCGACTTCTAGAAAAGAAAATTGTCTTTACAAATGGTTGCTTTGATTTATTGCATCTGGGTCATATCGACTATCTGTCAAAAGCCGCGGATATGGGGGAGAAATTGATCATCGGACTTAATTCGGATGCTTCGACATCAGCTCTAAAAGGTCCTTCAAGACCCATAATTGATCAGTATTCTCGTTCCACCATGCTGGCTTCTCTTTTTTTTGTGGATGCAGTTATTATTTTTGATGATCCAACACCACTCCCACTAATCGAATGGATTAAACCCGATATCTTAGTTAAAGGAGCCGATTATACCATAGATCAAATTGTAGGTTCAGAGCTCGTTTTACAGTACGGTGGGGATGTTAAAACCATTGAATATTTGTCTGGTTATTCAACTTCAGCCATCGAGAAAAAGATAAAAGCAACTCCTTAAAAACGAATCTAAGGATTAGTTTCAGGCATTGATAATTTTACTATTGTCATAATTAAGCATTAATTCTAGCAGAGAAATATTTTTAACGCTCGAAATGTTATTTTTGATTAACTAAACCAATTGAACCAATTTATGTATTTTGAGTTATCCGAAGAGCACCTGATGATACAACAGGCAGCCAGAGATTTTGCTAATAATGAGTTAAAATCTGGCGTTATTGAGAGAGATGAGCATCAAAAATTTCCTCATGAACAGATCAAAAAACTAGGAGAGTTGGGCTTTCTTGGAATGATGGTTGATCCTAAATATAATGGTGCAGGTATGGACACCATCTCCTATGTGCTAGCGATGGAGGAACTTTCAAAGATTGATGCCTCTGCCTCTGTTGTGGTTTCGGTAAACAACTCTCTCGTTTGTTTCGGACTTGAAAAGTATGGCAATGAACAACAAAAAGAAAAATATTTGAAGCCACTTGCCGCCGGCGAAAAAATTGGGGCATTTTGCCTCTCTGAACCCGAGGCAGGCTCCGATGCCACTTCTCAGCAAACCACCGCGATAGATATGGGCGATCATTACCTATTAAATGGAACTAAAAACTGGATCACAAACGGTGGAAATGCTTCCACATACCTCGTAATTGCTCAAACAAATTCTGCATTGAGACATAAAGGAATCAACGCATTAATTGTAGAGAAGGGAATGGAGGGATTTACCATTGGTCCGAAAGAAAATAAACTCGGTATTCGAGGCTCTGATACTCATTCTTTAATGTTCACTGATGTAAAAGTCCCAAAAGAGAATAGAATTGGTGAAGAAGGTTTTGGCTTTACTTTTGCCATGAAAACCTTGGATGGAGGCCGAATTGGTATTGCCGCTCAAGCTTTAGGTATTGCTTCTGGTGCTTTTGAACTGGCTTTGGCTTATTCGAAAGAACGTAAAGCCTTTGGTAAACCCATTTCTGGTCATCAAGCTACACAGTTTAAACTTGCCGACATGGCTACTGAAATTGAAGCGGCACGCATGCTTTGCTTGAAAGCTGCTTGGCTAAAAGACCAAGGTCTTCCCTATGCACAGGCTAGCTCAATGGCTA
>JBIHZP010000262.1:0-2867 GCA_044231315.1 Daejeonella sp.
TTCAAGTCAATATGGATAAGTTTTCTGAAGAAGGCTTCCAATTTGTTCAAGATAATAAAGACAATTTAGCGGGATTTTATGCTGCAGGAACGATTGATCAAAATAAGTATGAGCAGCAGCTAATTGCATATGCCGAAGAGGTTAAATCAAAATTCCCTAAAAATAATGCTGTTCAATCTTTTGTGACGAAGATGCTGGGATTGAAGACGGTATCCATTGGTCAAATCGCTCCTGATTTTCAATTACCTGATCAAAATGGTAAGGAATTTAAATTGTCTGACTTTAGAGGGAAGTATGTTCTACTAGATTTTTGGGCTTCTTGGTGCGCTCCCTGTCGTGAAGAAAATCCGAATATTGTCAAGCAGTTTGAAAGGTTCAAGGATAAGAATTTCACGGTTTTAGGAATTTCACTTGATGATGACCGTGCTTCATGGTTAAAGGCCATTCAGGACGATCGGTTAAATTGGTCTCATCTTTCAGAATTAAAAAAATGGGATGGTAAAGTAAGCTTGCTTTATAAAATTGAAGGCATACCAGCATCATTTCTACTTGACCCTAAAGGAAAAATCATTGCCAAAAATTTGAGAGGTGCTGAATTAGAACTATTTTTAGAAAAAACATTGAAATAGGCTGATTTCTAGTAAATTCGAATGTAAAGTTTACAATTTGTTAATAAAGGCTTAACGATAGGGTAGAACAAAGGATTTATTTTTACGAAAATTAATAATCTATGAGTACGGCTAAGCATAAGATCCTTATTGTTGACGATGAACCTGATATTCGGGAACTCATTGAGTACAACCTGAAAAAGGAAGGTTATCAGGTTTATACTGCCTCCAATGGTTTGGAAGGTGTTGCTGAGGCCAAAAGGGTGCTTCCTGATCTCATTATTCTTGATATCATGATGCCAAAAATGGATGGAATCGAGGCATGCCGAATACTTAGAACAATGAATGAATTTAAAAATACATTCATGGTTTTCCTTACAGCTAGGAGTGAAGAGTATTCTGAAATCGCGGGTTTTAATGTAGGTGCAGATGATTACATCGCAAAACCAATAAAACCTCGTGCATTAACTAGTCGGATTAATGCCATCTTAAGAAGAAACTCCCATTCAGAAGAAGCTGAAATTAAAAATAGTGTAGAAATTGGTGATCTTGTAATTGATCGTGAAGCTTTCCTTGTATTTCGTAAGGGTGAAAAGGTTGTTTTAGCGAAAAAAGAGTTCGAATTACTTTATTTATTGGCTTCAAAGCCGGGGAAAGTTTATACCCGTGAAGTTATTTTGAAAAGCATTTGGGAGGATTCTGTGGTAGTTACCAATCGAACGATTGATGTCCATATTCGAAAACTTAGAGAAAAATTGGGTGATAATTATGTCACTACTGTAAAAGGTGTGGGTTATAAATTTGAATTAAAATAATGTAGGGACAGGTCGCGACCTGTCCATCTTTAAACGGAATTTTATAAATGTACAGGTCGCGACCTGTCTTTCTTTCAATTGCATTTTTTAAATGTACAGGTCGCGACCTGTCCCTACATGAATTTCCCCCTTTCCCCTCAAAACCGTACCTTTGCATTCTAATTTTTAATGTGTGAAGTTTCCAAAATTCCAAGATCTTATTCTTTTTGAAAATGACAATCTAATTATTGTTAATAAACCAGCATTCCTGAGTTCACTCGATGATCGGGAAGGAGGGGATAACAATTTACTTAGAATGGCCAAGCAATATGCTGATGATGCTCAGATTTGTCACCGTTTAGACAGAGAAACATCTGGGGCTTTGATAATAGCTAAAAACCCTGAAACATACCGTCTTGTTTCTATGCAATTTGAACATCGAAAAGTAACCAAGGTATATCATGCAATAATTAATGGAACCCATGTTTTTGAGGAGCTTCTTGTGGATCTTCCAATTTTAAATCTTGGAGCAAGGAATGTGGCAATTAATAAGCAAGACGGTAAACAGGCACAAACAATTTTTAACTCAGTAAAGTTCTATAAACATTATACTTTGGTTGAGTGTAGACCAATTACCGGAAGAATGCATCAAATTAGAATTCACTTGGCTTCACAAAGAGCCAATATTACTGGTGATGAAATGTATGGTGGAAAGCCGGTATATCTTTCCGGAATAAAAAGAAGCTATCGTATTGGGAAGGATCAGGAAGAGCTACCAATTATGAAGCGATTTGCCCTACATGCGCGTAGCATTACTTTTAAAATTGATGAGAAGACTGAAATGACATTTGAAGCACCTTATCCTAAAGATTTCGCAACCTTAATCAAGCTTCTTGATAAGTTTGATTGTTAGTTTTTACTCGCAACAGCCTCATAAAAAGAAGAAACAGCTTCCCATTCAGGATCTTGTTCAAAGGAGATTGATTCTACACGCTTTTCCTTGTTTTTATATTTCTGCAATATCTCTGTCGCCATTTCTTGATGCTCAGGCTTGATGTAAAGAAGGATATCCCTATAGCCTGACATGGTTGTTGTTCCAACATAACAATAGATTCCAATGTTTGCGCTGAGCTCCTGCAGAATTTGTGTTTGAAAGTTGTTGAAAAACAGAGACTCTTTTTCTGTAGGATGACCATTATTATCTTTTTCAAGCGTATTCACGATGATAAAGAGGGATAATGAATAATTCGATTTTTCGTTAAATCCTATGTAGCGGTCGTTTATGGAAGCTATACATGGTTTTCCATCTTTTTCAAATTGTAGAGATGTAAAACTTTGTTTTATTATTGGAGCTTCAATTTTAATTTTATCAGTCCCTGTCTTGTTTTGGGAGCAAGATATTAATGGAATAAGACAAAATATAAGAAAGTAATATTTAGGCATCATAATTTATTTAAAAATTAGC
>JBIHZP010000124.1:0-4425 GCA_044231315.1 Daejeonella sp.
TTTAATGCGGACTCCAATCTGGATTAATAACCTAATATTTTCAACACCTGTTTACTATTTTGTTCTTCACCAAAAACCTCGAAATTAAAGGTTTCGTCGCGGTTACGACGAATAATGACATGTTTGGGAGATGGAAGTAGACAATGATGAATGCCGCCATAGCCACTTAAAACCTCTTGATAAGCGCCGGTATGGAAGAATCCTAGATATTGAACCTTGCGCGTTTTTGGCATAAAAACGTTATTCATGTGCGCTTCCTGACTATAATAATCCTGTCCATCGCAAGTAATACCACCCAAGTTAACACGTTCATACTCCGAATCCCAGTTATTGATTGGTGCCAAGATATATTTTTGATTTAATGCCCATACATCAGGTAGATTAGTGATGAAAGAACCATCGAGCATTAACCATTTCTCGCGATCATTTTGTTGCTTGCGCCCCAAAACTTTATAGAGGATACCTGAAGCCTCAGCAACAGTGTATTTTCCAAACTCAGTAATGATATCCGGTTCCATTACATCGTGCTCAGCGCAAATTTCCTTAATTCTCTTAACAATCTCATTGACCATGTATTCATAATCAAAGTCGAAGGCTAGGGAATCTTTAAATGGCATTCCACCACCAATATCTAAGGTATCGAGATCAGGATTTATTTTTTTAAACTTGCAATATAGAGTAGCGTATTTTTCTAATTCATTCCAATAATAAGGAGTATCAGAAATGCCCGAATTGATAAAGAAATGCAAGAGCTTAACTTTAAAATTAGGGTTATGAGCTATTTTATGGTTGTAGAAATCAATAATGTCTTCAATTCGAATTCCTAAGCGAGAGGTGTAAAACTGAGAATCGGGCTGTTCCTCGGCAGCTATTCTTATTCCTAAATTGCATGGGATGTCGAGTTCATCATCATAAATATTGAACTCTTCCTTATTATCTAAAACAGGAATAATATTTTTATAGCCATCATGAAGCATGTCAATGATATACTGCTTGTATTGAAAAGTTTTAAACCCATTACAAATAACAGTGATATCCTTTGTTAATGAGCCCTTTTTCTCAAGTGCATCAATCATAGGCATATCAAATGCAGATGATGTTTCAAGGTGAATATCATTGCGAAGTGCTTCTTCCACAATATGGCGGAAGTGCGAACTTTTAGTACAATAACAATATTTATAACCACCTCTGTAATTGTTCTTTACGATAGCCGCCTGAAACAATAATTTAGCTTGTTGTATTTTCTTACTAATGATGGGTAAATAGGTAAATCTCAAGGGAGAACCATACGTTTCAATCATTTCCATGAGGTTTAAGTCATGAAAATATAATTCATCGTCAATGATGTCAAATCCATCCTGAGGGAAACCCACGCTTAAATCAAGAAACTCCGCGTAACTCTGCATTTTTTTATAATTTTGGCAAAGATATAAAAAGCTTATAGCATAGAACATAAATGAATACTTAAATGTTACATTTTTTAAACTATATTCGAAAATAAGGAGAGTGGGTTATGCGTGAATTGAAAATTATTGAAGTTAAATCTGAGCTTGGAGCAGGTACAAGGGGAGCCAGCATGGGAATTGATGCTATAAAAATTGCAGCTCTCGATTTTGGTAGCCGATATTTTAAAAAACATAGAAGCGTTGAAATAGCAAATGAAAACCACCTATTATTGGAATCAGTTGGTAATCAGTTTGCTAAACGTATATCAGGTGTGCTCACCATGGTTGAAAGAATTGCTGAAGAGGTTTCAAAAAGTGTACAAAACAATGAGTTTCCGATTTTACTTTCTGGAGACCATAGTTGTGCGGCTGGTTCTATTACTGGGATTAAAAAAGCCTTTCCTAAGGCACGATTAGGCGTAATATGGATTGATGCTCATGCCGATCTGCATTCGCCTTATACCACGCCCTCAGGTAATTTACATGGAATGAGTCTTGCTGTAGTTTTAGACGAGGATAATACCGAATCAAAGATTAATAAGCCCGATCAAGAGACGCTCAATTATTGGTTTCAACTAAAGAATGTAGCTAACATATCTCCTAAAATAAGCTATAATGATCTTGTTTACATCTCTTTACGCGATTTTGAACCAGCGGAACAACATCTGCTTAAAAAAAATAAGGTAAAGAATTTTCCTACGCTCGAAATTAGAAAGCGTGGAGTTGAACGCGTGGCTATTGATGCCTTACAATATTTGGATCAGTGTGACATGATTTACGTGTCTTTTGATGTAGATGCAATAGATTCTTCCATTTCTAAAGGAACTGGAACTCCAGTGGCAAACGGAATAACTGAAAAAGAGGCTGGGAACTTGGTATCGCGACTAATGAGTCATGAAAAAGTGTGTTGTTTCGAGATTGTAGAAGTTAATCCCACACTGGACAAAGAAAATTTAATGGCAGAAAATGCCTTTGAAATTTTACTTCGCGCAACAAATTCCCTAATTAACGATTAAATTTGCAAGGCCAAAGGCCAATAAAAATGACAATAGAAAATACCATCGTTCAACAAATAAAAAGTGCCGTTTTAGCACTTTATCAGACTGATATAAACGCAGATAGTATAGTTATTCAGGAAACACGCAAGGAGTTTGAAGGCCAGGTTACAGCTGTAACTTTTCCATTTACACGTATTTCAAAAAAAACTCCTGAACAAACTGGGACTGAAATAGGAGAGTATCTTAAAGAAAATGTTAAAGAGGTTGCCGATTTTAATGTAATTAAAGGATTTCTGAATTTGTCGATTGCCGATTCTTATTGGATTGATGAATTGTTAACGAATGTTCATGGTCATGACTTCGGACAATCCCCATCAAACGGTCAGAAAGTAATGGTTGAATATTCTTCACCAAATACCAATAAACCTCTCCATTTAGGTCATGTTCGCAATAATTTATTGGGTTTTTCAGTCGCTGAGATTCTCTCTGCAAACGGTTATGATGTCATTAAGGCAAATTTGGTTAATGACCGTGGAATACATATTTGTAAATCTATGCTCGCTTGGAAAATGTTTGGTAATGGTGAAACACCAGAAAGCAGCGGATTAAAAGGTGATCATTTGGTCGGCAAATATTATGTGATTTTTGACAAAGAGTATAAGAAGCAGATTGAGGCGCTGATTACTGTGGGCCAGACTGAAGATGAAGCAAAAAAGAATGCCCCTGTAATTAAGGAAGCACAGGAAATGCTTTTGAAGTGGGAGGCAGGTGATCAGGAGGTTATAAAACTATGGTCAATGATGAATGGCTGGGTTTATGCCGGTTTTGATGTGACCTATAAAAAACTTGGTGTTGATTTTAAAAAGTATTACTATGAATCAGATACTTACCTTTTAGGAAAAGATACCATTCAAGAGGGTTTAGACAAGGGTGTTTTCTTCAAAAAAGAGGATGGTTCTGTTTGGATAGATTTAACAGACGACGGTTTAGATCAAAAACTTGTTTTACGTGCTGATGGAACCTCCGTTTATATTACTCAGGATTTAGGAACGGCACAATTGAAATATGACGACTTCAAAATGGATAAGTCGATTTATGTGGTTGGAAATGAGCAAGATTATCACTTTAAGGTTTTATTCCTTATTCTTCAAAAAATGGGTAAATCATGGGCTAATGGTTTATTCCATCTTTCCTACGGAATGGTTGATTTGCCAACAGGAAAAATGAAATCCCGTGAAGGAACAGTAGTAGATGCCGATGAATTAATGGATGATATGATCCAAACTGCGCAGGAAAGAACCGAAGAGCTAGGGAAGGTGGAGGGTTTTACAGAAGAGGAGAAGAAAGACCTTTATAATATGATTGGTTTGGGCGCTTTGAAGTTCTTTTTATTGAAGGTTGAGCCTAAAAAGCGATTACTATTTGATCCTAATGAATCAATTGATTTTCAAGGTCATACAGGTCCGTTTATTCAATATACTCATGCCAGAATTTGTTCTATTTTAACAAAGGCCGATTATAAAAATAAAATTTCCGACAAATATTCAAATGCGTTAACGGCGCTTGAAAAGGATCTTATAGTTAATTTAGCTAAATATCCGGATGTAATTAGTTCAGCAGCAAGAGAATACAGTCCCGCACACATTGCAAACTACGTTTTTGAACTCGCCAAGCTCTTCAATAAGTTTTATCATGAAGAGAGTATTTTAAAAGCAGAAGACCCACAAGTTAGAAATTTCCGACTTGATCTTGCTGCTGCAACAGCTTCAATTATAAATAAAGCGATGAAATTGCTTGGGATAAGAGTTCCTTCTAGGATGTAATTATTAGGAATAGAAAGTTTTGAATCACTCTAATTCGATTGAAGTCTTAATGTCTATTTTCCGATTTAAATATCTGTAAAAATATTGTATCTGGTTTCAGAATCGCATATTAGTCTTAAATGAGTCAGTCAGAAAATGCCAACCCTTTGATTATAATGA
>JBIHZP010000056.1:0-7391 GCA_044231315.1 Daejeonella sp.
CCTTGACCAGTGGCACCCGCCACAAGTAAATGCGGCATTTTTGCTAAATCGGCAATGTACACTTCATTAGAGATTGTCTTTCCAAGTGCAATTGGCAAATCCATCGTAGTATTTTGAAACTTCTCAGTAGCCAACACTGACCGCATGGACACCATTTCTGGATTCTGATTAGGAACTTCAATACCAATAGTTCCTTTTCCAGGCATTGGAGCAATAATACGAATACCTAAAGCCGCAAGACTCAAAGCAATATCGTCTTCTAAATTTTTAATTTTTGATATCCGAACTCCTGGAGCAGGAATAATTTCATATAAAGTTACTGTGGGACCGATTGTGGCCTTTATTTTATCAATCTCAATATTGTAGTGATTCAGCGTTTCTACAATTTTATTTTTATTGGCTTCCAACTCCTCTGCGTTTACTGCAATTTTATTAGATCCATGGTTTTCTAAAAGATCTAAGGTCGGATATTTATAGCTTGAAAGATCTAGAGTAGGGTCATACATACCGAACTGCTCTACAAGCTCGGATGATTTTTGCTCTTCTTCTGTTTTTTCAATGCTCAAAGGTGGAGAAAAATTTAAATCCTCATTCACCAATTGAGTGGTTTCAAATGGAACATCATTTGAAGGGCTAAGGGTAACAGTATGATGATTATCAGATTCCAATTCGATGCTTTCACTGGTTGGTTCCTGACTTAGAATAGTATTAACCGTATTTATGGGTGATACATGTCCCGGTTTATTCGGCAAATTAAACTCCACAGGATCATAGATCACTTCCTCCTCCAGTTGAACATCTGCATCTGATGTATCAGGAACAACGTATTTAGGTTCTTTATTGCGCTCTGGAAGCTTAAAATCTATATTATAGGCTATGATTAAAACACTTAAGCCTGCAAAAGCAAGTAAACCTGCAATACCTGCCTTACCAATCTGTGCCTGCAATAATCTATTACTCCAAAATCCAAATTCACCTTCCAAATAGTGGGGGTAATCGATAATGAAAGAGTGAAAGAAGGCTAAACTGACAGACAGAAATATTAAAAGAAAGAAAGAATAGGCTAAAGTTTTTGAAACCGAAAACAATTTGACCTTAAATAGCATTCTATATCCTAGAATAAAAAAAACACCTATAAAAATAAATGCAGCTACACCAAACCACTCATAAATAAATTGATGCGATAAAAGCGCTCCAAATTTACCAAGCCAATTTTGCACAACAGCCTGATTTACAACAGATTTAGATAGCTCCAGCTGTGTTTTCCATAAATTTGACCAACCTCCATTTGAATCTAAGACATAGCTCTGATCTTCTTCCCATGTGAATAAATAGGAAGTAAAAGCAACCATAAAATACAGTGAAACGATTAGAAAAAATAAGCCAATTATTTTAATCGCACGGCCATCACTAAACTTAAACTTCGGCAAAGTTTCTGCTTTTTCGGCTGAACCTGCTTGTTTTGGAGCAGATTTAGGCCTTGGTTCATCACGAAAAGAGTTTGAATTCCTGAATTGATTTCCTTTTAGGGGCATTCTGTAAATTTATAAATAAAGACAAATATAATGTTATAAAGAATATTCAGATAGATAGAGTTTATAACATTTGTTATTTAACGGATATTAGATCTCCAATCACTTGCTTTTTAAATAAAATTGAAAGGTGAAATTTTAAGAAAAACTGCCCATAGGGACGCATATAATCTATTTATTGCAGATATGCTAATTTTTAAATTAACATCTTAACTCTGTTATTAAATTATTTTTTTTTACTTTTATTCATATCAAATACTAGTCAAATTTATTTTCAGAATATGAGTCAGGCTTTACTGGAAGAATACATTGAAACTGGCAATGCAATAAAACTAATTGCACTTTTAGATGAGCAACCACATTTATGCACGCTAAAAACAAGTCAAAATGTTTCCCCAATAATGCTCAGCTCCTATTACGGTAAGAATGAAATTGCTGAAATTTTATTTAAGCATGTACCATCTATCACTGTTTTTGAAGCCATAGCACTTGGAAAATTAGATTTCATTTCGAAAACTCTCGATTTAAATCCTACAATAGTTAATGAATTCTCGGAAGATGGCTTTTCACCACTTTATCTTTCTACCTATTTTGGAAATGAGGAAAGCACACACTTACTCCTTTTAAATGGTGCTGATCCAAATATACCTTCTAATAATGAATATCTCATTTATCCTTTGCACACGGCAGTTGCGACCAATTTTACGATGATTGCCAAAATGTTAATTGAAGGAGGAGCAGATTGCAATGTTGTTCAGTTATCTGGGGCTTCTCCCCTACATTTAGCGGCAAAAAATGGAAATATAGATTTATTAATTGTACTTCTTGAAGCCGGAGCAAATGTTGATGCTAAAATGGATGATGGTAAAAGTCCGGCAGATTTAGCCTTTGAAAACGGGTTTATCGAAATCTCCAAAATACTTTCTTGATTCCTCTATCAATCACAAGCAGACTCTAAAAATGTATCTTCCTTTTAAAAAAAACTAGCAATTTAGAAATCCCATACCCTGGCTCTGATACGTTTTACATAATTACGAATATCAAGCACGAAGGCTGCAAAAAAATAAAATACTAAAGGAAATCCTACCGCTAAAAAAGAAGAATAAATAAAAAACAATCTGATTTTTGAGATGGAAATATTAAATCGCTCTCCAAGGTAAGCACAAACACCAAATGATCGTTTTTCAAAAAATGTTAGAAACTGTTGTAGCATTATATATGGGTAATATTTTAATTCCAATTCCACAAGATAAACATTTCTTTTGATCACAATACGTTTTTTTTAATTGCAGGAGCGCCTGACTTTGAGCAGCATTTTCAGGAATCCAGTTCATTTGTTTAAATCTATTAATAAAAGCATTGTTTTCTGGTCCTATTTTTTCTAGCAGGTTTATCGCTTTACTCATATGTTCATTGTCACCATGCATGAATCCAAATGCGAATTTAAATACTGCCACGCTGTTAATAAGTATGTTATTTATCGATTCATCTCCTAAACTAGAGGTAGTTTGATGACATTCCTTGCCAAATCGGTAATGTGTATCCCAATAGCTATTTAAAGGTATATCTCTGAAAAGTTTAAATAAATTATGAATATCGTCTTCATCATTAATTTTTGAAAAAAGATGGTTAGACTTGCAAATCAATGCTGCAAACTGAGCTATCCTCAAGCTTGGAAAATTACGTGGCCTCAGCCTCATATATTTCCACAGGTATTTATCGATTGATTTTAAGCCATGTTTTTTCTTTAAAAACCGATACTCTTGCATGATAGTGTTAGGATAGGTTTCTGTAAACATTTCATTTAAAAAACCTGCTTGCCCAAAAACCAAAGCTTCAATTTGACTGGGCCTATTTTTATACTTAGCTAATATTTGCCTTGGTAAAGAACGAGCCAACATTTCAAAAGGAATTGCATTCGTTTTAAAGCCGAAGTTACGAGCTAGCATAATGTAAAAAGCATCATCCCAGCTGCCTTTATATTCTTTCAATAGCTCCTTTACTTGAATTAATTTGTCTTCTAATCGTTCAACGAGGACTCGTGAAAGCCAGTTTTTAAGGAAAAATGGCTCGATGCTTGATACATGTTTCTCGCAAGGTATCCAACTCATCCCTGCCATCAAACTAGTGTAGTTTTGAGCAATATCTTTAGGAATCAGATCTTTAATTTCAAAGACCGGTATTTCTGTGCCGTCTTTACGAAAAATAGACTCGTCATGAACATGCACAACATGTAAAATTACATTTTCATAAGCCGGATCAAATTGGTGTTGATGTCGATTCCAATCAGATGATCGTAAATGAATTTCCACATTTCCAACCCATAGCGTATCCCCTATTATGATTTTTGAACTTTCAAAATCGGGGCCAGCATTCATATTATGCAAGCCAAGGCTTATAATATCTAATGATTCGCCGGCAACTGTTTTATAATCCTGTCTATTGAATAAACGAAACTTCCATAAATAATGAATAAATTCTTCTGGGAATGACATTTCACAAGCTACCACGCATGAAAGCAGCTTCAAAAAAATATGATTAAACGGTAGTTTTTAGCCCATTAAAGGAAAATACCTAATTAATTAAGCCAATACCTTCTAATAGAACTTCCATTTCAGATTGAAGTTTCTTAGCTTCTTCTCTAGCGCGATCAGCAAAATCTTGTCCTGAAGATGCATAAATAATTGCTCTCGATGAATTTATTAAGAGTCCGCAACTTGCCGATAAACCATATTTACAAACCTCCTGCAAGCTTCCACCCTGTGCTCCTACACCAGGCACCAGCAAAAAATGATCGGGAGCATATTTGCGAATTGCTAAAAACTCTTCTGCTCTAGTTGCACCTACAACATACATGATTCTGTCGTTTGTAGCCCATGAATTAGCTTTTTGTATCACATTTTCGAATAAACGACCATTGTCAGTTTCAATAAATTGAAAATCTTTACCTCCTTCGTTTGAAGTAAGTGCCAATAAAATAACCCACTTATCCTCAAAAGTAAGAAATGGTTTAACCGAATCACTACCCATGTAGGGGGCGATGGTAATGGCATCGAAGTTCATCCCAGAGGAAGTATGATCAAAAAAAGCTTGAGCATACATCTTAGAGGTATTTCCAATATCACCGCGCTTTGCATCAATAATCCCCAAACATGTTTTGGGGATATGATTAGAAGTTCCTATTAAGCTCTTCCAACCAGCAATACCTCTACTTTCATAAAAGGCACTATTTGGCTTGTAAGCAACACAAAGATCATGAGTGGCATCAATAATACGCTTATTAAACTCCAAAACTGGATCCTCAAAGTCGAATAAAAATTCAGGAATCAGATTAATATCGGTATCAAGGCCTACACAAAGGAAAGATTTCTTGATTTTTATTTGCTCAATAAGCTGTTTTCTAGTCATTTTAATAGCAGAATTTTGACGAATTTAAAAAAAGATGCATTCTTAGAATAAAAAAAGAATTAAAATTTTGATTTTTTATTTTTATTGCATAAAATTGTGCTGTTATCTCATTTTATACCTGAATTCAGGAAATCACAATAATTTTTTGTATCTTTATATTCCAATTATTCTTGTGTTGTCACTCTCCAGGATAAATTTATTGAACTAAAATCCCATAAAACATAAACCAAATTTAATGCTGGATAGTAATAAATTGAACGATAAGCTCGTTTCTGAGCTACGTGAAATTGCTCAAAACCTTGGTGTAGAAGATACTGATACACTACGTAAGCAGGATTTAATAAGCAAAATTCTTGAACAAACAGACATGCCCCCTATAGAAGGCAGTACTGAAACTGCTGTTTCTGAGTCAAAAGATGTGGCATTAAAGCCACGCAAAAGACTTCGTACTACGAAACCGACAGGCGACAATAATCAACACAAGGAGGTCCACCTTGATAATACAAGAACATTCGACTTCCCTGAAGTTGATGAGGAACCTTCAATACCAGAAGCTTCAGAACCAGTAGTTGAAACTCCTGTTGCTGAAAATTCAGTTGCTGAAGAAAATCCAATTCTTGCTGAAACAAAAAAAGTGGAGCCCATTGAAGCTAAAAAATTTGAGCGCAGGCCTAATCCCAATAATCCTAAACAAAATCCTAGAAACCAAGATGCTCCTGCATTAAACATGGACTTTGACAATGTGATTGTTAATGAGGGTATTTTAGAAATCATGCCTGATGGTTATGGTTTTTTAAGGTCTTCAGATTATAATTACCTTTCATCCCCTGATGATATTTATGTATCTCAATCGCAAATAAAACTATTTGGGTTAAAAACTGGAGATACGGTTAGAGGCAGTATTCGCCCACCAAAAGAAGGTGAAAAGTATTTTCCACTTGTTCGAGTTGAAGCAATTAATGGACGTATTCCTGCTGAAGTTCGCGACAGGGTTCCATTTGATTACCTAACACCACTCTTCCCAACAGAAAAGTTAAATCTGTTTGTGGATACCGCAAATCATTCTACACGAATCATCGACTTATTTACTCCGATTGGTAAAGGTCAGCGTGGTTTAATCGTGGCACAACCCAAAACAGGTAAAACCATGCTTCTTAAAGACGTGGCCAATGCAATTGCGAAAAACCACCCTGAGGTTTATTTAATTATATTATTAATTGATGAACGCCCTGAAGAGGTAACGGATATGGCTAGAAGTGTTCGTGCAGAGGTTGTTTCATCCACCTTTGATGAGCCTGCAGAACGCCATGTTAAAATTGCAAATATCGTTCTTGAAAAAGCCAAAAGAATGGTTGAATGCGGTCATGATGTAGTTATTTTACTTGATTCAATTACCCGTTTAGCACGTGCTTATAATACCGTTGCACCAGCATCCGGTAAAATTCTATCGGGTGGTGTTGATGCTAATGCATTACACAAACCCAAGCGATTCTTTGGTGCGGCAAGAAATATTGAAGATGGTGGATCATTAACAATTTTAGCTACCGCCTTAACAGAAACTGGCTCCAAGATGGATGAGGTTATCTTTGAAGAATTCAAAGGTACTGGTAATATGGAATTGCAATTGGATAGAAAATTATCTAATAAGCGTATCTTCCCAGCTATCGATCTTACCGCTTCAAGCACTCGTCGCGACGACCTTTTATTAGATAAAGATACCTTACAGCGCATTTGGATACTGAGAAACCATTTAGCCGATATGAATTCACAAGAATCAATGGAATTCTTACAATCCCAAATGCGTGGAACAAAAACAAATGAAGAATTCCTAATATCGATGAATTCCTAATATTTCCAAGGAAATATATAAATCTTGAAACATCAATAATACTCTGATGAAACAACATATCCCCAATGCAGTTACTTGCCTAAACCTATTTAGCGGCTGCTTGGGGATTGTTTTTGCATTCAATGGTGAATTAGTTTTGGCAAGCTATGCCATCCTTATTGCTGCAGCACTCGATTTCCTTGATGGAATGCTCGCAAGATTGTTAAAAGCCTATTCAGAGCTTGGAAAGCAATTGGATTCACTTGCAGATATGGTGAGTTTTGGTGTTTTACCTTCAGTAATCATTTACCAACTATTCTTAAGTTCTACACCTATTCCCTCCCTAAACTGGATAAATTACTCCGCATTTATTATTGCTGTTTTTTCGGGTTTAAGGTTAGCAAAATTCAATATTGATACCCGTCAATCTGAAAATTTTATTGGGCTCCCAACGCCAGCAAACGCTTTATTGATTGCAGCTTTTCCAATAATGCTGGAAGAAAGAAATTTAGCATTCATGAATTATTTTATGAATCCATATGCCCTATTACTATTTAGCATATTGATGAGCTTCTTGCTAATTTCAGAAATCCCTTTAATTTCATTAAAGTTCAAAACAGCCA
>JBIHZP010000057.1:0-7375 GCA_044231315.1 Daejeonella sp.
AATCCTTCAACATTTGAAGCAACTGCGTATCTAAAGTGCCAGTTTGTTGTTGAGATTCTTCAACCTCATCTTCAGCCTCATCCATTAAATAATTAAGAATAAACTTAATAGAATGAGGGTTTTCAATAAATGTACTTCCCGATTTAGTTAATTTTAAAAGACCATAATTATCTACATCCTTAAATACATAATTATTAAGCACCATTTGACGCATTAAAGACTTCCAAAGGATCTCTCCTGCTTCTTTGCCAGAACCAAAAACAGCTAGCTTAGTATGCTCATAAGAACTGATTTGAGAGGTTTCTACACCCATCATAATGTTGATCATGTATTGATCATCAAACTTTTCTCCTAGGTCCCTAATTAGAGTTAATACATTTAATAAGGGAGCTTCAGCATCAAAATATTTCTTGGGGCGGCGACAATTATCGCACATATTATCACATCCTGTTTCATTAAAATTCTCGCCAAAATAATGGAGAATTTGTTTGCGCCTACATACAGAAGATTCGGCATAATCAATCACTTCCTTTAAAATCTGCGTGCCTATTTCTCTTTCAGCAACAGGCTTATCTTTCATGAATTTGGTTAGTTTTTCAATATCTTTTTGTGAATAAAAAGCCACACAGATACCTTCACCACCATCACGACCAGAGCGACCTGTTTCCTGATAATAGCCTTCCATACTCTTTGGAATATCATGATGAATAACATAGCGAACATCCGGCTTATCTATTCCCATACCAAAGGCAATAGTCGCTACAATAACATCTACATCTTCCATCAAGAAATTATCCTGAGTTTCTGCCCGTGTTTTTGGATCTAGTCCCGCGTGATATGGCAATGCCTTAATTCCATTGAGTTTTAATGCTTCGGCTACTTCCTCCACCTTTTTACGACTCAAACAATAAACAATTCCTGACTTTCCTAAGTTAAGTTTAGCATACCTAACAATTTCTTTAATTACATTACGCTTAGCACGTACTTCATAAAATAAATTAGGACGGTTGAAGGATGATTTAAAAAGAACTGCATTATTCATCTGCAGGTTTTTTTGTATATCCTGCTGCACTTTTGGAGTTGCAGTTGCAGTGAGTGCAATAATTGGAATATTATCACCAATATTATCGATTACCTGTCTAATTCTACGATATTCAGGCCTAAAATCATGTCCCCATTCTGAAATACAATGGGCTTCATCCACAGCAACAAAAGAAATGGAGATACCTCTTAAAAAATCAATATTTTCTTGTTTGGTTAAAGATTCTGGAGCAACATAAAGTAATTTAGTCTCGCCACTTGTTACATCTTCTTTTACTTTGGTAATTTCAGATTTATTGAGAGATGAGTTTAGAAAATGTGCAATACTATCTGTACCACCAAAGGCCCTTAATTGATCGACTTGATTTTTCATCAAAGCAATCAATGGTGAAATAACTAAGGCAGTGCCCTCACTCATAAGCGCCGGTAACTGATAACAAATGGATTTACCTCCACCCGTTGGCATAATTACGAAGGTATCTTTCCTTTGTAGTATACTGGTTATAATGGCTTCTTGATCCCCTTTAAAGTTATCAAAGCCAAAAAAATTCTGTAAATTATCGAATAACGATTTGTTTATTTCCATTATTTAACTGGAAAAAATTGAAAATAGGTCATAATAATATTCAAAATAACATATTTTTGCGGTTAAATATCTATTTATTAAAAAAAATCATTTGAAAAGCAAAATTGAAATATTAGAAATAGCACGAAAGACGCTCCAAATAGAAGCGGAAGGCATAAATCGAATTTCAACACAATTGAACGATGATTTTTCAGAAATAGTACATCAAATTTTGTTCCTAAAAGCCCGTGTTATACTAACAGGGATAGGAAAAAGTGCAATAATTGCCCAAAAAATTGTCGCAACCTTTAATTCCACAGGAACTCCAGCCATATTTATGCATGCTGCAGATGCCATTCATGGTGATTTAGGCATGATTCAACAGAATGATTTGGTAATCTGTATTTCAAAAAGTGGAAATACACCTGAAATAAAGGTATTAGTGCCATTATTGAAACAAGGTGGAAATAAACTTGTCGCAATGGCAGGTGATAAAAACTCTTTTTTAGCAAAAGAGGCCGACTGGCTGCTAGATACTTCAGTAGAAATGGAAGCGTGCCCTCATAACCTTGCTCCAACCACCAGTACGACTGCACAATTGGCTATGGGTGACGCTTTGGCAGTTTGTTTACTTGAATGTCGTGAATTTAGCAGTTCAGATTTCGCTAAATATCATCCCGGAGGATCTTTAGGAAAAAAATTATACTTAACCGTCGAAACATTGGCTTCACAAAACGAAAAGCCAGTTGTTAAATCATCTGCGACAGTAAAAGAGGTTATTATAGAGATTACTAGAAACAGACTTGGTGCTGTAGCTGTTGTAGATGATGGAAAACTTAATGGAATTATTACCGATGGCGATATCCGAAGAATGTTAAACAACAATACAAATATTGATGGTTTAACAGCTGCAAACATCATGTCAAAGTCGCCAAAATATATTGACAAAAACGAACTTGCCGTTAACGCACTTGAAATTCTTCGTGTTAACAATATTACCCAAATACTTGTAGGATCAGAAAACAAGTTTGAGGGATTCATTCACCTTCATGATCTTTTGAAAGAAGGGATAATTTAATATTTCGAACAACTATGAAAAATCATTACGTCCTAATAATGGCAGGTGGTATTGGCAGCAGATTCTGGCCTTTAAGTCGCACTTCACACCCTAAGCAGTTTATTGATATTTTGGGGACAGGTAAAACACTAATTCAACAGACTTTCGATCGTTTTTTAAAAATTGTTCCCAAAGAAAATATATTCATTCTAACCAATGAAAGTTATGTAAATCTTGTGAAGGAGCAGCTTCCAGGTATCGATCAATCACAAATCCTTGCTGAGCCCATTATGCGCAATACAGCTCCTTGCATTGCTTATGGAAGTCATAAAATTCGCAAAATCAATCCAGATGCTGCGATTGTAGTTTCTCCATCAGACCATTTAATAATGGACCAAGATGAATTTACTCGCTGTATCAAATTATCCTTAGATACGGCAATTGAAAACGACTGTTTAATTACCCTGGGGATAAAACCATCAAGACCCGATACAGGATATGGTTACATACAGTACAATACTTTAAAAATTGGTGAAGATTTCTTTAAAGTGAAGACCTTTACTGAAAAACCAAACCTTGAAATTGCCAAAACATTCGTTCAAAGTGGTGATTTTTTATGGAATGCGGGAATTTTTGTATGGTCGGTAAAGAACATTCTAAATTCTTTCGAAGCACATCTTCCTGAGATGAACGATATTTTTAAAGAAGGAGAATCAATTTATAACACCCCAAAAGAGTCCGAATTTGTACAATCAGCATTTTCACAATGCACCAATATTTCAATTGATTATGGAATTATGGAAAAGGCTGATAATGTTTATGTTTTACCAGCTGAATTCGGCTGGTCAGATCTTGGCACATGGGCATCAATTTATGATATATCAGAAAAAGATTATGTTGGAAATGCAGTAATTCCTTCAGATAAAGTAATTATGTATGATTCTTCTAATTGTATGGTTAATGTTTCAAAAGACAAATTGCTTGTTCTTCAAGGTTTACATGATTTTATTGTAGTTGAAGATAACAACACGCTTTTAATCTGTCCTAGAGATAAAGAACAAGAAATCAAGCAAATAGTTGCCGATGTTAAACAGAGATTCGGAACAGAATTTATATAGTAGCCATTTTTTGTCTTACGGCTTCATACAATAAAACACCTGCCGAAACCGATACGTTGAGTGATTCAATTTCTCCAAACATCGGAATTTTAGCAAGGTGATCTGAAATACGAATCAAATCAGTTGAAATTCCGGTTTCTTCTGACCCCATGATAATGGCAGTTGGGACGGTATAATCTGGTTGGTAAAGAAAGTCGTTGGTTTTTTCAGTGCAAGCAACTAATTGCAATCCAGATTCTTGAAGAAATTTAGCGGTTTTTAAAAGACCTTCATGACGGCAAATAGGAATTTTGTAAAGTGCACCTGCAGAAGTTTTTATAGCATCCGGATTAATTTGAGCAGAGCCTTTTGCAGGAACTATAATGGCATGAACACCAGCACATTCCGCAGTCCTAGCAATTGCTCCAAAATTACGAACATCTGTGATACCATCTAAAATTAAAATCAAAGGCACCTCCCCTTTTTCATAGATTAAGGGTATGATGTTTTCAATTTTATCGTAACTTATTGGAGAAATAAATGCAACAGCACCTTGATGATTTTTAGTTGTTAAGCGATTGAGTTTTTCTATGGGAACTAGTTGAAATCCAATTTCCTGATCTTTTAAAAGGCTTCGTAACTCAAGTATTATACCTCCAGTAAGCCCTCTTTGCAAAAATAAATTCTCAATTTCTTTACCACTTTTAATTGCCTCAATAATTGCACGAATTCCAAATACCATTTGGTTTGATTCATGAACTTCATTTTCACGTTTTCTTTTAAAAGGGCTACTGTTCATTTTTTGCTAGAATTTTATTGGTGAAGGTAGATATAATTTCCATTTTCATATAAAATAGTAGATTTATATACATAAGAATTAGTTTATTAACATGATAAAAACTTATTAACATTGAGATTTTAGCCTTTAAAATAAGATTTATTAAGATATCCACAATGATTTTTGTTTTTATGTTAATAATATAGCTGATTTTTATTTTCAATTAACACAAAAAAATATTTCAAAATTTGAGTGTGAAAAACTTAAACTTTACTGCTCTGATTTTTATATACTTTTGTTATTATGAGTTTAGATCAGGAACAAGAATACAATAAAAGCACAAAAAGTGCATTTTCTCCAGACCGTAGAAATAAGTTAAGCACAATGGCTAGTGGTTTGGGGAAATTGCCACCACAAGCTTTAGATCTTGAAGAGGCCGTTCTTGGTGCTCTAATGCTTGAAAAAGATGCATTATCAGCAGTAATAGATATTTTAAATCCTGCTGTATTTTACAAAGATAGCCATCAAAAGATTTTCGAAGCCATTCAATTTCTTTTCCAAAAATCGTCACCGATTGATATCCTAACTGTTACAGCTCAGCTTCGTCAGCAGGGCGATTTAGAAATGATTGGTGGCGCTTATTACATAACCGAACTTACTAACCGCGTAGCTTCGGCAGCAAATATTGAATACCATGCTCGAATTATCTCACAAAAGTTCATACAGAGAGAACTGATTCGAATTTCCACAGAAATTATCAGTAAATCTTATGAGGATACCACAGATATTTTTGATCTCCTTGATCATGCAGAGAAGAATTTATTTGATATAGCACAAAACAATTTACGAAGAGACTCCAGGAAAATGGATGAGATTATTCGTGAATCATTGGATAATCTTGAAAAAATAAAGGATAAAGTAGATGGTTTAACTGGTGTAGCCTCCGGATTTACCGCCCTTGATAGAATAACTTCTGGCTGGCAGCCTTCTGATCTAGTAATTATTGCTGCTAGACCCGCCATGGGTAAAACGGCTTTTGTATTAAGTTGCGCCCGAAATGCGGCTGTTCAATTTAATAAGCCTGTTGTATTCTTCTCTTTGGAGATGTCATCTGTTCAGCTTGTTAATCGTTTAATCTCAGGTGAAACAGAAATTGAACAAGAAAAAATAAGAAAAGGCCATTTAGCAGAATGGGAATGGCAGCAACTACACTCCAAAATTGGGAAATTAACTGAAGCACCATTATTTATTGATGATACCCCAGCATTAAATATTTTTGAATTTAGAGCAAAATGCAGGCGTTTGAAAGCGCAGTACGATATTCAAATGATTATTATTGATTACCTCCAATTGATGCACGGTAAAAGCGATGGTAAAAGTGGCAATCGTGAACAGGAAATTGGTAGTATTTCAAGAGCATTAAAATCAGTAGCCAAAGAATTAAATGTACCTGTTATCGCACTTTCCCAGCTGAGTCGTGCCGTAGAAAACCGTCCAGGTGGAAGTAAAAAACCAATGCTATCCGATTTGAGGGAATCTGGATCTATTGAGCAAGATGCAGATATGGTTTTGTTCCTCTACCGACCAGAATATTATGGATTAACAGAAGATGAAGAAGGTCGCTCAACCATAGGAATTGGTGAAGTTATTATTGCCAAGCATAGAAATGGAGAAACAGGAACAGTACCTCTCCGATTTATAGGTAAATTTGTGAAGTTCGTTGATTTAGAAGAAGATTTCAGTAGTCCATCTGGTAGTAAACCGAATCCATTTGCAGGAATTTCACCTTCCGATGATTTCGAAAAACCTAATAACTTCATTATTCGCCCTTCCAGAATGGATGATATGGATGATGAACAACTATTCTAGAGGTTTTAATTCCACTATTTATCAGATGAAAAATCCAAATATAACTCCTAATAGTATTATTATGGGGGTTTTTATCTTGGTAAATTGAAGTAATAGAAAAGTGAGAATTATTATACCAATTGATAAAAAATCTGTCCCAACTGGTTTTAACAGTAGGAAAAATGCGGCAACCATAAAACCTACCGATACGGCATTAATTCCAGCTAATGAATTTTTTATACGGGAAATTTTCTTCAAATCATTCCAAAATGGGACAATAAAAAGAATCAATATTAATCCTGGCAAATTGATTCCAAAAACTGCAATTAAACTTCCCATGATTTGTCCGTAGACATTATAATCAGCATTTCTCAAGGTCATTCCACCAACAAATGAGGTAAATGAAAATGTCGGACCAGGTATAGCTTGCTGAAAGGCATAGCCAGACAGAAACTGATTGGAGTCCAAATAGCCTTTCATCTCCACAAACTCGGTGTACATAAATGGAACTAGCACTTGACCACCACCAAAAATCATTATTCCATTCCTGTAAAAATTTTCAAATAAACGAATGGGTAAACTAAAGGGAGAAGTTCGATTGATTAAAGCCCCAAGAGCTGCAAAAATCAAAAGAACACCAATGAAATAGGATATTTTTCGTGGATTTATATTAGAAAATAACTTTAACCTAAGATTATTTTCTTCGGCAGCCGTTTCAATGGTGGATGAAACAATTCCCCCAACTAAAATAAGAATCGGAAAAGCATAGGCATTTCTTAAAATCAAAGTTGCCATTAAAGATCCAATTGCAAGCCAAATAGAGGTTTGCGACTTTAAAACAGATCTTGCAAAAGAAAATGCAGCAAAACCCACAATACCAACAGCTATCGGCTGAATATATTCTAAAATTTTTTCAAATTTTTCTTTCTGACCTAATATTGTATAGCTGAGTACCGCTAAACACATGAAGACAGTTGAAGGCAAGATCC
>JBIHZP010000058.1:0-7299 GCA_044231315.1 Daejeonella sp.
CCACCATGACCAGAACGGCAGCATATTTTAACGTAATCAACAAAATTTGAGCTCTGAGACATAATTTATTTTTACAGAGAACAAAATCCGTACAGGAATCTTTATGATCTCAAGGGGATGAAATTAAGATTTTTTCAGCAATTAAAAGGAATCAATCACCGTGCAAATGGAGCTAAATATTTCATCAACTGTGCCTATTCCATTAATGCTTGTGAATTTATTCTGATCTTTATAATAGTTTGCTACTGGAGCTGTTTTCGAATTATATTCTACAATTCGTTTACGAATAACCTCAGGATTTGCATCATCTGGGCGACCAGAATCTTTTCCTCTATTCAATAAACGCTTTTCTAGCTCTTCATCATTAACAACTAGCGCAATCATTCCAGCGATAGAAGACGATTTAGTTTGTAATACCTCATCTAAAGCCTCTGCTTGAGCTACAGTGCGTGGAAAACCATCAAATATAAAGCCATTTGCTTCTTTATTGGAGTCAAGTTTATTGCTGATCATCCCGATTACCACCTCATCAGGTACAAGCAAACCCTGATCCATCAGCTTTTTAGCTTCAAGACCAAGTTCCGTACCCATTGATATTTCATATCTAAGTATATCGCCGGTTGATAAATGGATAAGTTTATACTTATTTATCAACTTTTCAGATTGTGTTCCTTTACCAGCTCCCGGAGGGCCAAACAGTACTAAGTTCAGCATTTGATGTCTAATTAATCCTGTTGGGGCAATATAATGATTACAGGATGGTTTAATTCAAGTTAAAAGCCTTTCCGTTAAAGTCGAAAAGGCTTTCATGATGTGCACCTGAAGGGAGTCGAACCCCTAACCTCCTGATCCGTAGTCAGGTGCTCTATCCAATTAAGCTACAGGTGCATTTTTAACGGAAGCAAAAATATGCTTTCTTTTCATACAAACATAGTTTTTTTGAAAATACTCGTAATCCCTTAAAAATCAAGGCTCAAGGCTCTAAAATTTAGTTCAATGCGTTACGAATAGCGTTGAAATCCGGAAGATCTCCTGCCGATTCCAAAACCTCTGCATAAACAATTTTATGATTTTCATCTAGAACGAATGCTGCTCTTTTGGAAACACCCTTCAAATTGAAGACAAACTCATCATAAAAAGCTCCATAAGCTTGTGATGTTTCTTTGTTAAAGTCGGAAAGCAATTGAAATTGATAATTATTGTCCTCCTTAAATTTTGCAAGTGTAAATGGAGAATCGACAGAAATTGCTAGAATTTCAACACCTAACTCATCGTAATAACCAAAAGTATCACGCATAGTACAAAGTTGAGTGGTACAAACTCCAGTAAAAGCCATTGGAAAGAAATGAATTACCACTTTTTTGCCAGCGTAGTCAGCCAAGGAAATTTCCTTTAATTCTGAGCTATATAAGGTGAAATCAGACGCTTGTTGTCCTTTTGTTAATGCCATAAGATTTATTTTTTTTCAAAGTTACAATTTTTAACGATTTTGCATCTATTTTCAGCAGATCAATAGCTCTAAATTTTATTTTACTTCTTATTAATTGCATTGATTTGTCTTTCCATAAAAGCGATACCCTCCTCAAACGAATGTGGCTCATAACCCAATTCTCTTCTAGTTTTATCTAAAATAAAACCTGTTTTCTTAGGCCTTTTTGCCGCTTGATTTAAACTTTCAGAAGAAATGGGATTAATTAATGTCTTATCGAGACCGTAATAATCTGCTACACGCTCAACAATTTCCAAGATGCTCATTAAATCCTTTCCAGAAGCATTGAATATCCCTTTAGCATTCTTTTTAACGGCAAGAAGGCAGCATTGTGCCAAGTCTTCTGCCAAAGTTGGCATTCGCCATTGATCATCAACTACATTGATGGGCTCCCCTTTCTCTAAGGCAGCTTTTGCCCATAAAACAATATTGGTGCGGCTCATGTCATTGACAATTCCATACACAATAATAGTCCGTAAAATAGCCCAATTACAAGAAGACTTTTGCAATAAGATTTCCGATTCAAGCTTAGTTTCCCCGTAATAACTTAATGGATTTGCTTGTGCATCCTCAGTATAAGGTCCATCCTCGCCATCAAAAATAAAATCAGTTGATAAGTGAATCAATTGAATATCCCTTCTTTGGCACACTTCAATCAGATTTTCCACCGATTTTACATTGAGCGCATAACATTTATCACGATCATGCTCACAAGCATCCACATTGGTCATGGCTGCTGTATGAATTATTGCATCCGGATGATATTTCGCTACTAGTTCATCCAGTCGTTGGGGATCTAAAACATCTAGCTCCTCATAAGTATAGCCAGCTTTAAGGAGGTATCTATTGGGACCAACTGAAGTAGCAATGAGCTCAATTTCAGGATCCAACAAGGAAAGATCTGTAATTTTCTGTCCGAGTAAACCATTACTACCAGTGACCATTATTCTTTTCATGTTTCAAATAAAACAGAATTTTAGTTAAGAATCTAATTTTTAAGAAGGAATGCATCCAAAATGACAAAATTTGTGCCTATTCATATCCATGTTTTTTTTATCCTACTACTGATTTTAATATTAGAAATGCAGTTCCGTATTTTTTTAGATAAATAATTAATAATTCTTGAAAAAGAGCTATTTAATACCTCAAAAAGGCATTCTCGAAATTTTTAAAAAACCAACAAATAATAATTATTAAAAAACTTCTATTAAGTATTTGATTTACGGGGATAAAGAGTATTTTTGCAGACCAAAAATTGCCTCTCAAAAAGGCCAAAATTGTTGATTTAATAAAGTTTTACAAAATTTATATGCCAAACTCCGGAAAAATTGCACAGATCATCGGACCTGTAGTCGACGTAAGCTTCACAGAAAACGCACATTTGCCTAAGATCTATGATGCATTAGAGATTGTGAAAGATAATGGACAAAAGATTATTCTTGAGGTTCAGCAGCATCTTGGAGAAGACCGTGTTCGCGCAATCGCGATGGACTCAACAGATGGACTTGTTCGTGGAATGAAAGTGCTTGATACCGGATCACCAATCAAAATGCCTGTTGGCGATAAGATCAAAGGTCGTTTGTTCAACGTTGTTGGCCAAGCAATCGATGGTATTGATACCATGGATACTTCTGATGGTTACCCTATCCACAATACTCCTCCAAGATTTGATGAGTTAAGTACTGAAACTGAAGTGCTTTTTACTGGAATCAAAGTAATCGACCTACTTGAGCCATACGCTAAAGGTGGTAAAATCGGCTTATTTGGTGGTGCTGGTGTAGGTAAAACAGTATTAATCATGGAATTGGTAAACAATATTGCAAAAGCATACTCTGGTTTATCAGTATTTGCTGGAGTTGGTGAGCGTACACGTGAAGGGAATGACCTTTTACGTGAGTTTATCGAATCAGGCGTAATTAATTATGGAGATGCTTTCAAGCACTCTATGGAAGAAGGCGGATGGGATTTAGCATCTGTTGATAAAGAAGCATTAAAAGAATCAAAAGCAACATTGGTTTTCGGACAAATGAATGAGCCTCCTGGTGCACGTGCACGTGTTGCTCTTTCAGGATTAACTGTTGCTGAATATTTCCGTGATGGAGAAGGTGAAGGTCAAGGGAAAGACATCCTTTTCTTCGTAGATAACATCTTCCGTTTCACTCAAGCAGGTTCTGAAGTTTCTGCCCTTTTAGGTCGTATGCCTTCTGCGGTAGGTTATCAACCAACACTGGCAACAGAAATGGGATTGATGCAAGAAAGAATTACCTCCACAAAAAGAGGTTCAATTACATCCGTACAAGCAGTTTATGTTCCTGCAGATGATTTAACTGACCCTGCACCGGCAACAACATTTGCCCACCTTGATGCTACTACGGTATTGTCACGTAAAATTGCTGAACTTGGTATCTATCCTGCAGTTGATCCTCTAGATTCAACTTCTCGTATCCTGAATGCCGCAACGCTTGGCGATGAGCATTATGGTACTGCACAAAAAGTTAAAGAAATTTTACAACGTTACAAAGAATTACAAGATATCATCGCCATCCTTGGTATGGATGAACTTTCTGAAGAAGATAAATTAGTGGTTGGTCGCGCGCGCCGTGTGCAGCGTTTCCTTTCACAGCCATTCTTCGTTGCAGAACAGTTCACGGGATTAAAAGGAGTATTGGTAGATATTAAAGATACCATCAAAGGTTTCAACATGATTATGGATGGTGAAGTGGATGAATATCCTGAAGCTGCATTCAACCTTGTTGGTACTATTGAAGATGCGATTGAAAAAGGTAAGAAACTATTAGCTGAATCAAACTCTTAAGGGAGATGTGAGATAATAGATATGAGATATGAGACAATAGATATGAGAGAATAGAAAATCTCAGATCTCAGATCTCAGATCTCACATCTCGATTCTAAAAAATATGAAACTAGAAATATTAACACCAGATAAAAAGGTTTTTGAAGGAGAAGTAAGATCTGTAACTGTGCCTGGAACAATGGGATCTTTCGAAGTTTTGAAAGATCACGCTCCAATCATTTCTACTCTAGAAGATGGTAAGGTTATCATCCGCCAAGATAATTCTGAGGAAACTATTTATATTAAAGGCGGAGTAATTGAAGTATTAAATAATTCAATTGTGGTACTCGCTGAAGGAACCCGAAACTCCTAAAAATACCATTTATTTTAAAGCCCTTCTGATCTCCGGATTTGAAGGGCTTTTTTGTTTCCAAACAAAATCAATTCAAAACAAATACTGATTTTAGGCAGAAAAATGCTCAATCGTTCAAAAAAATAATTTTTTGAACCCAGAACCCAAAACCATTTTGGTCTATTATCGCAGTATTAAATACAGTTCGTTTCGTAATAAACAAAATTTAATACCGATTATTATTTATTTACCATATTTTATTCTAATTCGAAATAATTTTCTTGGCTATTGATAGTTAAACAATAAGCACTTAAATTGAAATTACAATAAATAAGAAAAATAAAAAACTCGAATAATGATCAATGGTTTGATTTATATAGGTCAAAGACTGGCTTTTCCAAAAGCGTTAATCAGTCCATTTATTTTACAATTCAGTCCAATAAAAAAGCTCTTTCAAGAAATTTAAATAGCTAAAAAAAACTCCTCAAATTCTTACAAAAGAAATTCGAATCACACCAAACATCCGCAAAGAAATAAAGAGTAAGTTATAAAAACATGGCACTTAATAAATACAGTAAAACAGTTACCCAAGACCCCACGCAACCAGCATCACAGGCTATGCTTTATGGAATTGGTTTAACTACTGAAGACCTAGCAAAGGCCCAGGTGGGAATTGTGAGCATGGGCTATGATGGAAATACTTGCAATATGCATCTCAACGACCTTGCAAAAGATGTAAAAAAGGGAGTCTGGGCCAATAATTTGGTAGGATTGGTATTTCACACCATAGGAATAAGTGATGGTATAACAAATGGAACAGAGGGTATGCGTTATTCCTTAGTTTCAAGGGATCTTATCGCAGATTCTATTGAGACTGTTTGTGGTGGTCATTATTACGACGGATTAATTGCATTGCCTGGATGTGATAAAAATATGCCGGGAGCAATTATCGCCATGGGACGATTAAACCGCCCAGCAATCATGGTTTATGGCGGAAGCATTCATTCTGGCCAGTATAAAGGTCAGTCGTTAAACATAGTTTCTGCATTTGAAGCCTTAGGGCAGAAAATGGCAGGCAACCTAAACGAAGAAGATTACCAAGGAATTATTCAAAGGGCATGCCCAGGTGCTGGAGCTTGCGGCGGAATGTATACAGCCAATACCATGGCATCTGCAATTGAAGCAATGGGCATGAGTCTTCCTTATAGTTCCTCTTACCCGGCATTAAGTGCTGAAAAAAGACAGGAATGTTTAGAAGCAGGGAAATACATCCGCATACTCCTTGAAAAGGATATCAAACCTAGAGACATCATGACGAGAAAGGCATTTCACAATGCCATAGTCACGGTAATGGTGCTTGGAGGTTCAACAAACGCTGTTTTGCATTTAATTGCCATGGCCAAATCAGTCGGCATAAAACTTGAACTAGCTGATTTTCAGAAAATTAGTGATGAAACTTCAGTGATTGCCGACCTTAAACCAAGTGGAAAATACATGATGGAAGATGTGCATGCTATCGGCGGTTTACCCTCTGTGTTGAAATACCTCTTGCAAAAAGGTTTAATTCATGGCGATTGCCTCACTGTTACAGGCAAAACACTCGCCGAAAATTTAGCAGATGCGGTCGATTTAGACTTTAATACACAGGATGTTATTCTACCCTACGAAAACCCTGTTAAGAGAACTGGCCATTTACAAATGCTATATGGAAACCTTGCCCCATTGGGCTCTGTAGCAAAAATTAGCGGTAAAGAAGGTGAATTATTTATCGGTCCCGCAAGAGTATTTGATGGTGAGTTTGAATTGATTCATGGCATCAGCAGTGGTAAAGTAAAATCTGGCGACGTGGTAGTTATTCGAAATGTTGGTCCCAAAGGTGCTCCAGGCATGCCTGAGATGTTAAAACCTACATCCGCCATATTCGGTGCTGGCTTAGGATCATCTGTTGCACTGATTACTGATGGCCGCTTCTCTGGTGGAACACATGGCTTTGTGGTTGGCCACATCACCCCTGAAGCATTTGAAGGTGGCAATATTGGCTTGGTTCAAGATGGCGATACCATTGAAATTAGTGCCTCCAACAATTCAATTAATGTAATGATTTCGGATGAGGAAATGGCCCAAAGAAGGAAACTTTGGCAGCAACCGGAGCCTCCAGTAAAAAACGGGGTCTTATTCAAATATTTCAAACAGGTTAAAAACGCTTCTGAGGGTTGCGTAACAGACGAAGATTAAAAATGAGCAAATGAGTTTAATCATTCACTCTAAAAAAGAAAATAAAGAAATTATTATGGAAACTGAGCAGCCGATTTTAAGTAAAACTAAACAAGCAGAGACTAAGGAAGTCTCGGGCTCTGTCGCTTTACTTGAAGCCTTAATTGCAGAAGGTACAAATGTAATTTTCGGATATCCTGGAGGCGCAATTATGCCTATCTACGATGCTTTATACGATTACAAAGAAAAATTAAATCATATTCTGGTTAGACATGAGCAAGGAGGAATTCATGCGGGCCAGGGTTTTGCTAGAACATCGGGAAAGGTTGGCGTAGTGTTCGCTACTAGCGGACCGGGGGCAACAAATTTAGTTACAGGCCTTGCGGATGCCATGATTGACAGTACTCCTCTAGTTTGTATCACGGGACAAGTATTTGCTCATCTTTTGGG
>JBIHZP010000059.1:0-7281 GCA_044231315.1 Daejeonella sp.
TTTGCCCATTTTG
This sequence comes from Daejeonella sp., assembly GCA_044231315.1. Lineage (GTDB taxonomy): Bacteria > Bacteroidota > Bacteroidia > Sphingobacteriales > Sphingobacteriaceae > Daejeonella. Next base: position 14 of record JBIHZP010000059.1, read on the forward strand.
TACGACAACTGCGGTATTTGCGAGGGCTATTGGCAGATCTGTAAGATTTACCCATCCTTTTTCCAAGTGATCTAAATCAAGACTTAAAAATGCTTTTGATGAATTTAGTGGACCATCCCCTCCTATTGCATACACCACATTGGCAATGGAAACTAAGAAAATATTAGTTAGCGGATTGGGTAATTCTGGTAAGTTGGAGATATCAACTTGATTGCTTTTGGATGAAAAATTAATCAGAAAAGCTTTTTTTGAAAGGCCATTATCATTTTCACCACCGGCATAAACAATTCCTTTTGGCGTAGAAGTATTTCCACAATAGGCAATGGCTATTGGCAGTTTCGCTTTTAGGTTATTATTCCAGACGTATTGAGATCCGATTTTTTGAAGAATATGAATTTCATCCGAATAATGCTTTTTGCCACCTTCCCAGGGCATTTTATCTGGGAAATTGGCACCGCCCGCAATCAGTAGCGACTGATCAACTAGGGCACTAATGGCACCGGCAACACCAATGGAATTGCTGCCATCTGAATTTTTTAAAGTGGCAATATTTTCCCACTGAATGGAAACATTGCTGTTTTTTTGAGAAAAGACTTCTGGTTGAATAAGCATAATAAAAATAAAAGGAAGAAAAAGACACTTATTCATGTTTAATTAGGCTTTTCGCGACTTAAACTGATTGAAGTCAAGTCCGTTAACATCCAATTTAAAAGCTTCGAAATCTTGATGACTCATGTTTTTTACGGGAAGCCTAAATTCACCACAATCGATTCCTGCCATTTTCATGTAGGCTTTCCCGACCGAAATACCGCCATATTTACCTAAGAAACGAATAAAATCAATTGATTTTTGTTGTAATTCAGCAGCTTTCTTTAGGTCGTTTGCATTAAAAGCATCCATTAAAGAAAGGTATAGAGGCGCAAGATAATTAAAGGTACTACCGATGGAAGCTTTTGTGCCGAGAGCCAATGCAGAAAGCATATTCTCATCGCGACCCCACATCATGTCGTAATATCCATTCTTAAAAGTCATGCAGGACTGGAAGTCCATGAAATCTTCATGCGTATATTTTATACCTGCAAAATTTGGAATCTGACCATCAATTGCCTTTAAAAGGTCAATCATGGCAATATTTACACCCGTTAAAACAGGGATATGGTAATAATAGAAAGGCATATCCGGAATTTGATCAGCTATTGCTTTGCAACATTGTGCAAGCATCTCTGCATTTGCCGGTTTAAAATAAAATGGAGCAGTAAATGAAACTGCGTATAAACCTATTTCATAGGCATGCTTGGCCAGGTCGATGCAATCAGCGATGCATGTTCCACCGAGAAACATCATTACTCTAAAATCTTGGTCGTGGTTGGAGCATGCTGCCCATGCCTCTGCGACCATCTTTTTTTCGGCTAGCGTAAGTGAAACCCCTTCACCGGTTGATCCACAAATAAAAGCACCTGTTACGCCATTCGATTTTAAGAAACGATAATAATCTGGGATAAGTGACAAATTTAGCTCGCCCTTTGCATTAAAAGGAGTGAAAGGAGCAGCTATAAGACCTTCAAAATGATTTTTCATTTGATTTTATTAATTCACGCACCAAAATGCGCTATACGATATTAGAGAATTTATCAGAAATATCAATAAGATTTCATTCATTATTGTAAATACTGAGCATATCAGACCAAGGGAGTCTGAAAATTAAGAAATATTTAAAATTGCAGAAGCTGAGTTACAGCTTCTGCAATTAATTAGATATTTAGGTACCTGAGTAGCCCGTGTTCTGATCATTTTTCAATGTTTCATCACTCGCTAAGGTACTTCTATCAATTGGCCAAAGCACTTTATGCGCTTCTGTAGCACTATTAAGAACCCCTACAAGCGGAAGATCTCTTCTGAATACCAATGGCTGACCAGAAGCATCCTGCATGCGAAGTAAATCGTACCAACGCTTACCTTCAGCTACAAACTCTTTGCCTCTTTCATCAAAAATAGCCAACTCGTTTTGTTCAAATGTACCACTCACAAAAACAGGTGCACCTGTGCCATGAGCACGAGTTCTGATGGTATTAATTTCAGAAGCGGGACTCTGACCTTGTTTATTTTTTATTTCTGCTAAGATTAAATAAGCATCTGCTAAACGATAAATTGGAAAATCATCCGAAAAGCTACGCGCACCTTCCACAAAAACTCCTAAAAACTTACGAAGATTTACTGCTTTTAACGTTCCCTTATTAAAATTCAGGAATGTTGCGTTTGCACGTGTATCTGTAACATCATATTTTGCATAAAGATCGTACTTGTATTCATAACGAATGATAGTTCCACCACCAGCAACCTGTAAAGGATCACTTGTTGGAATAGCTACACCTTTATCATCTACATAACCACTTAAAGGATCGGTAATGGCATAAATAAATTGACCATAACTATTGGTCGCTTCCCCTTGCTGATATCTTAGCGCAAAGATAATTTCACTATTACCACGGCTGGAGGAAATTGAAGCAGATTTGAATACATTGGCAAAAGATGAAAGAAGCGTAAACTTTCCAATCACCTGTTCAGCAGCTGTACGGGCAATGGCAAGGTCGGCAGCAGAGGCAGTTGGAGTTGGAGCAAGGCCATCCACTTTCACTTTTGCGGACCATAAATAAACTTCTGATTGCAACATCTGACTAGCACCTAAAGACCATTGTGCTTTTTGAAGCTTAGTGGTATAGTTGGCAGCAAAACTAGTTACTGATTTATTTACGTCACTTTTAATGAAATCTAATGTTTCCTTTTCTGTTTTAGCTCTTGGAAGGTAAGCATCTTGAGAGGTTACAGGAGTATTGGTAATTACCTTTGGCTCGAGGGCCAATGGCACTCTACCGTATGTACGGTACAAATGGAAATAATAGTATGCTCTCAATCCATAAGCCTGACCTAAATAGTAAGATTTATCTGCAGCAGTTAAATAGGTCGATTTTTCAACCTGAAAAATAAAATTATTTACTTGAAAGATTGGTCCATAAAAACCAGCCCATCCAGAAATTCCGGGAGAGGACTCACGAATATCCTGACGAATTACTGAAGCAGAGTTTAAAGATGCTGTTCCAGTGAAACTAGTTCCATCACGTAAAGTCCCACCTCTAAGTTCTCCAAGAGTAAAAAAGGTGAACTGAAAGCCTCTTAATTGATTATGCAATCCAATCATTGCCCCATCAACCTGTGATGGAGTTTTCCAAAAACTTTCACTAGCAAAGTAATCTTCTGGTGCTAAATCTAGCTTTTGGCATGCGCTGAAAGTCAAGATCAGCACGATACTTAATACACTTCTATATATTTTTTTCATCTTATGTTTTGTTTAAATTGAAATGAATTTGGGAATCCCAATCCTACATTTTTCATTTTTTTTTAAAATGTTATCTGAGCACCAAAGATTAAAATTCGTGGCAATGGATAGCCGCCTGAACCACCAATTCCGATACTTCCCGATTCTGGAGAGTATAAAGTTGATTCACTGAAATAAGCTAAGTTCTGACCAGAAACAGATAAATTAACGTTTTGGCTTTTCACTTTATTCGCCCACTTAGTTGGTAATGAATAGGTAATATTCACTTCTCTCAATGCTAAATAATCACCTTTTTTATAAAACATGCTTGACTCTCTGAAAGTATTGTTTTTATACAATTGATCAGCCCAGTAATAGGTTGGGTAAGTAGCATTCGTATTTGTAGGAGTGTAAGTATCAAATACTTCATCGGTAGTATTGAAGGTACCCTGAGCATTACTTAGGAACCAGGCACGAGGACCATCATAAGATACAAAACCTAAGGCATAATCAAAGCGAGAATACATGGCCAAGTTCTTCCATTTCACATTAGCACCAAATCCACCAACCCACTGTGGGACTGTTCTTCCCATTTTAACACGGTCGAAAGAGTTGATTATCCCATCTCCATTCACATCCTGCCATTGTACATCACCCATGGCAATTGGGAAAACAGCTGCTTTTTCAGCAGTGGTCATTGCATTATAGATTCCAGGACCAACTAATACTTTAGCACCTAAAAGATCTCTCCTGTTTGCATGCATATCCACATCACCCTGAGTTCTATAAAGTCCCTGAGCCACATAAGCATAAGCCACGTTTGGATCTTGGCCTTCCTGAGTTCCGCCGACAAATATCAATTTACCAGTTTTAGGATCATATACTTCGAAACCACCAATACGATTGTTTAATAAACCGTTAGTAGGTAATTTTAATACCTTATTGGAATTGTAAGCAATGTTTGCAGAGAAGTTAATAGTCCAATCACGTTTGCGCAATACATTATAATTTGCATCAACTTCAATACCTCTATTTTGCATACTTCCATTATTGGTAGTTAATGAAGTAAATCCAGAAGTTGCAGGAAGAGTGAAGCTGGAAATTTTATCAGATGTTGTACGATCATAATAAGCAACCGACAAATCTAGTCGGTCAAGTAAACGAGTCTCTAAACCAAATTCATAAGTCGCAGAACGCTCCCATAATAAATCAGGAAAAGGCAATCCACCTGCAAGATAACCCACTCTACCATCGTACTTGTTGGTTGAGTAAGAGCCTTGTAAGCCATACTGACTAATGCCACTCACATTACCATTTTCACCATAACTAGCTCTTAACTTTAAAGAGTTAACCACATTAGTAAAGGATTTGAAAAAATCTTCTTTATGGATATTCCAACCTGCCGAAACACCTGGAAAATTACCCCAACGATTATTTAACAATTTGGAGTAACCATCACGACGTAAAGTTAAGGTTAACAGATATTTTTCATCATAATCGTAATTCGCGCGACTAAAGAAAGATAAGATACTTTCTCTGTTGTGATAAGAGTCAATAGCACGTCTATCCTTGTCTGAGTTGGTTAAAGCTAAATCCATGAAATCGTCTGATGGAGCACCAGAGCCAGAAGCAGAAAGACCTTTAGAATAACTATCAAAAAATTCAGATCCCGCCATTACATCGAAATGATGCTTTTCTAATAAAGTAGCACGATAATTCAAAACACCATTAAATGTTTGATTTAGCGTACGTCCGAAGGATGCACTACTAGAACGAGTGACGTTAATATTTCCTGGATTATTTAAATAATCTTTGTTAAATGCTTCATTAAAACCTTCATCATAGTAGAAATTTCCACTCGCTCTAAAGCTTAAGTTTGGAAGGAAATTAACTTTGAAAGCCTGAGATAAGGTAAATTTATTGGTGTTATTTCTTCTAATAAATTGAGCATCATTTACTGCCGGGTTACCATCACCAAGATCACGCCCAATTAATAAATCACCCTTTTCGTTTCTGCCTCTCATTGTTGGAGGAGCACCCAGTGCACGAGTCAAATAGTTGCCTTCACCTGATGTTACAGGATCACGCCATTTAGCATCTGCGAAGTTTAAATTCGAAGTAGATGTTAACCAAGGTTTTACTTTGTATTCACCATTGAAAACGAAAGTTAAACGCTTATAGAAAGTGTTTATGGGCATACCTGCTTCATCATAAGCACCTAAACCAGCGTAATAACTTCCATTTTTGTTACCACCTGTCATCGAAACATTATAATCTTGAGTCAATGCTTGATCACGTAAAGCATAATCTTTATAACTAAAATTGTTAAAAATCAACTCCCTACCCGTTATCGGATCAATCATTGTTTCCCAACCATCTTGTAATTTTACTCTATTTACATCATCTAAAAACATGGTGCTCCATACGGCGTTACCTGTAACATTTCCATCCAAGAAATTACCTGCAGCATCTTTAAATAAGTTACCTGTTCCAAAAGGACCAGTGGAAGTTAATTGCGTTAAACGACCAGGCTCGTACACACCAGAGTTTTGAACAGCCTTTCTAGACCAGTATATATAATCTCTAGCATTTAAGAAATTGAATGGGATATTTAACTTATTAACACCTGTTTTACCCTTGAAGGAAATGTTTGAAACACCGTCCTTACCTGTTTTAGTAGTAATTAAAATCACTCCATTATTTGCTCTTGCACCATAAATAGCCGTTGCAGAGGCATCTTTTAGAACCTCAATAGATTCTATATCGTCTTGATTAATATCACTGAAACCACCACGAAGTAAACCATCAACGATTACCAATGGAGAACCACCACCACCGTAAGAAGTACCACCACGCAAAACAATGTTTGGTACAGCACCTGGTCTGCCAGACGTTTGTTGAACTCTTAAACCTGGAATAGTTCCTGCCAAAGCAGAAGCCGGATTGGAACGAATACCTGTTTCCAATACTTTAGGATCTAATTTAGACACTGAACCCGTAATGGTAGATCTCTTTTGAGTACCATAACCCATAACAATGATCTCATCTAATTGAGATACATCCATTTTAAGGGAAGCATTTACCACGCTAGAAGAACCAACTGGAATCTCTAGGTTTAAGAAACCTACAAAACGGAAAACTAAAATATCACCCATTGAAGCTTCAATAGAGTAGTCTCCATTCGCATCACTTTGGGTAATTGCAGTTTTCCCTTTCACTTGAATAGTTACACCGGGCAAGGACAGCTTATCGTCATCTGAAATGACACGGCCTGTAATTTTACCGGTTTGAGCTTGTGCAACAGTAAAAAGCAAGATGGCCATTACTGAAAACAAACACCTTAATAAGGTATTTTTTGATTTCATAATTCTTTAATTAAGTTTGTATTATGTATGACATAATACAAACTTGTTTTTTTAATTTTACATTTCCAAATTTTATATCAGTTTTTTTTTATTGCTTGGAAAAATAAAATGGTTTTATAAGACCATGATTTTTAATAAATTGCGTCACAAAATGAAAAATATTAATAGCGATAACGAGCTTCAAAAGATTGATAACACCTCACTGGTTGATCGTGTTGAGAAGAAAATCATAGAATTTTTAACCGAAAAAAACCTGAAAGTTGGCGATTCTATCCCTAAAGAGCTAGAGCTATCAGCTGCACTTGGTGTAAGTCGCACCGTTATTCGGGAAGCATTATCGCGTCTGCGCATGATTGGATTACTTGAATCCAAGAAGAAAAAAGGTTCCGTAATTACCAGTCCCGATTTAATTTCAATCATCGGTAAAAGCATGGACCCTAGGCTTTTAGATGATGAAACCTTAAAAGAAATTTTCGAAATGCGCCTATCGCTTGAAATAGGTATGGCGGATTTTATTGTAGAGCGCGTAACAGAAGAGGACATTGAAGAACTCAGACAAATTGTTGCAAACGACCCACCAAAATCATTTG
>JBIHZP010000060.1:0-7228 GCA_044231315.1 Daejeonella sp.
TTCACTAAAAAGGTAGCTGATGGAAGAAAAAAATCTCAAACTTATATTAATAGTGTCGGACAAGGAAGAGTTTGGAGTGGCACGGAAGCGCTTAAAATAGGTCTTGTGGATAGATTAGGAAGTATCGATGATGCCATTGCATCGGCGGCTAAAAAAGCCAAAATAAAGGATTTTAAAATTGTTGATTATCCATCCCAGGTGGATCCAATCTCTGCGCTATTCGATAAGTCAGGCGATAAAGTAAAATCCTATTTTGTAAAACGTGAGTTAGGCGATAACTTCATGTACTATGAGCAAATGAAATCTGCTTTAAACCTATCTGGAGTGCAGGCGCGCATACCTTATAATATTCAAATTAGATAATCTAAAAAATTATTATTGTTAAAAAAAAAAGAAACCCTTCCCTTTTCAGGGAAGGGTTATTTATTTTTGTCGATATGGAAAATAAAATCATTGCAAGAACATTAAAATTCTTAAGCTCTTTGTTAGAATTGCACAATGAAAATCCATTTAAGGTGCGTTCTGTTGCTAATGCCGCATTTAAAATAGATAAACTCCCCTATCCTATTTGCACCAAGAGTTTATTAGAAATGGAGCAAATTGAGGGTCTTGGTAAAAGCATTGCTGCAAAAGTTAATGAATTTATTCAAACAAATGCCATTGAGGAATTGACCGAACTGATCAATAAAACCCCTGAGGGAATTATTGAAATGATGCAAATCAAGGGTATCGGTCCTAAAAAAATTCTTACCATTTGGAAAGAACTCGGTATTGACACCGTAGGTGAATTATATTATGCCTGCAATGAAAACCGATTAATTGAAGCCAAAGGCTTTGGTTTGAAAACTCAAGAAGAGATCAAAAAAAATATTGAATTCAACATCGCCAGCAATGGACGATTTCTATATGCAAAAATTGAAAACTTTGCAGAGGAGCTTTTAAAATCATTAAAAAAAGAATTAAATACAGAACAAATTCATCTTACAGGTCAATACCGACGAAAGTGTGAGATCATCGATCAGCTTGACTTCCTTATTGTTGGACAAAACAATGCTTTACTTTTAGAAAAGCTGGTTGCATTCGGATTTGAGAGAACCGAAATTAGTGACGAGGAAGTAAAGTGCAAAACTGAGTCGGGTTTAAAAATGGGATATTCATTTTGTAGTAACGAGGATTTTGGCAAAGAGCTTATCCAAAAAACTGGAAATGAAGTACATGTAGAAGATCTTTTTACATTAGTCCAAGGAGAAGATTTAAAAAATAAAACAGAAGAGCAGATTTATAAATTAGCAGGCTTAGAATTTATTGCCCCTGAATTACGGGAAGGTACAAATGAAATTGAATTAGCAAAATCTAAAAAACTACCTGATTTAGTTGAATACGGCGATCTAAAGGGGAGTTTACATAATCACAGTACCTGGAGCGATGGCATTCATACTCTTGAAGAAATGGCACTCTATTGTAAAAATGAGCTAAAACTCGAATATTTTGGAATTTGTGATCATTCGAAATCTGCATTCTATGCCAATGGTTTAAATGAAATACGTGTAGCGGCTCAGCATCGAGAAATAGATGAATTGAATAAAAAACTGGCCCCATTCCATATATTTAAAGGTATTGAGTCGGATATACTTTACGATGGTTCACTGGATTATTCGGATGACGTGCTTTCAAGTTTTGATTTTGTAGTCGCTTCAGTGCATTCAATTTTAAATATGAATGAAGAAAAAGCGACAGAAAGATTATTGAAAGCTATTGAAAACCCACATACAACAATTTTAGGGCATCCAACCGGACGATTATTATTAAGCAGAAGTGGCTATCCAATCGATCATAAAAAGATAATAGATGCCTGTGCAGCAAATAATGTAATCATTGAGATCAATGCAAATCCCCTCAGGCTTGACCTTGATTGGCGTTGGCATCAATATGCCGTATCAAAAGGTGTACTTTTATCTATAAATCCAGATGCACATCGTGTTGAAGGCAACTTAGACATGAAATATGGTACACTAATCGCTAGAAAAGGTGGATTAAGCAAGTTAAATTGCCTCAATGCAATGACTCTAGATCAGATTAATGAAATTTTTGAGCAACAAAAAAAGAAGCGTCATCTTGAAAAATAAAAAACTTAAAATTCTAATCATTCGGTTTAGCTCAATCGGTGATATTGTGCTAACAAGCCCTGTTTTAAGATGTTTGAAAGAGCAAATCGAGGGACTAGAACTTCATTATTTAACTAAGAAAACATTTGAGCCAGTATTATCGGCCAACCCACATCTAGATAAACTGCATTTTTTAGGAAATTCACTTTCTGATTGTATTTCTATACTTAAAAAAGAGAATTTTGATCATATAATCGATTTACACCATAATTTACGGACATTAATTATCAAAACTAGCTTAGGTGTAAATTCCAGCTCCTTCGATAAGTTAAACTGGCAAAAATGGGTATTCGTAAATTTTAAAAAAAATATACTTCCTGAGCTACATATTGTGGATAGGTACCTTCAAACTGTCGCATTTCTTGGAGTTAAGAATGATGGTAGAGGTTTGGAGTACTATTTAAATGGAACCTATCAATTAGAAGAGCTATTGCCCTCTTCACATCTTAAATATACATCAGTAGTAATTGGTGCTCAACATGGAACCAAACGCCTGCCTGTTGAACGCCTCACGGAATTATGTAGTAAGATCAATCAGCCGGTAGTATTATTAGGTGGACCAGAAGATGCTGAGCGAGGAGAACTTATAGCGAAATCAGCAGGTAAACATGTATTTAATGCCTGTGGAAAATTCAAACTTGATCAAAGTGCATTCCTCATAAAAATGTCAGAAAAAGTAATCAGCCACGATACTGGTCTGATGCATATCGCTGCAGCCTTTAACAAGACAATTTTATCAGTTTGGGGAAATACGGTTCCTGAATTTGGGATGTATCCTTATCAGGTAGATCAATCCTATATGTTTCAAGTTCCGGACTTAGCTTGCAGGCCATGTTCCAAAATAGGACATGATACTTGTCCCAAAGGACACTTTAAATGCATGAATAACCTAAATTTAACAGAGCTAATTGAAAAAGCGAATGGGTAAAAGTTTATTGTTAATCAGACATGCAAAAGCCGACAGGGATGATTTATTACTAGCAGATTTTCAAAGACCTTTAAATGAGAGAGGGCAAAAGAATGCACAGGAAATGGCTGCTAGAATCATCAAAAAGCAATTAATCCCTGAACAGCTAATTAGTAGTCCCGCACAAAGAGCAATTACAACTGCAAAGCTTTTTGCTTCAGAATTTAAAATTCAAGATTCAGAAATCATTCAAGAATCAGAAATATATGAAGCACAAACCAAAATGTTATTGAATCTGGTAAATAATCTTGATGAATCCTCAAACTTTACAGCTCTTTTTGGGCATAATCCAGGATTAAGCAGTTTAGCCAATTATCTTTGCGATGAAGCCGCAATTAATCTCCCCACTTGCGGAATAATTCTATTGAAATTTCCATTCGAAAAATGGCAAATGTTGAGCAAAGGCACAGGTGAGTTAATACTTTTCGACTATCCTAAAAATAAATCCTCATTAATCTAAAACATTAAACGAGCTTATATACCTTTCCTGGCAGAGAAACTAGAATGCCCTGCATTTCCATTCCTAAAAGAAGGTGAACCAATTTACTTTGCTGAAAACTGGTTAAATAAGATAAATCATCTACTGCTAAACTCAAATGGCTAGTAAGTACATTAAAAATTATTTTTTCATCTTCTGTTAAATTTATTGGAAGACTCAATTGATGTTTTTGAGCCTTATCTACTTCCCTACTCCATCCCATAATATATTCGATGTCTGCAGATTTTGTAATTAAATTGGCGCGATTGGTTTTAATTAAATGATTGCAACCGAGACTAAATTCATCGTTTATCCTACCTGGAAAAGCAAACACGTCTCTATTATAAGAATTTGCTAACTCAGCGGTAATCAAAGCGCCACCTTTTATGCTTGCTTCCACAACAATGGTAACATCGCATAAACCAGCAATAATGCGGTTTCTCTTCGGAAAATTTTCACGATCTGGGATTGTACCCGACATGAATTCAGTTAATAAACCACCGCATTCAAGCATCTTTTGAGCCATACTTCGATGTTGAGCAGGATAAATACGATCCAAGCCATGCCCAAGTACTCCAATTGACGGAATACCCAATTTATGCGCCTCTTTATGTGCAGCAAAATCAATTCCATAAGCCAATCCGCTTACGATCAATGGTTCATGAACTTTCAGATCCGCCATCAAATTTCTGCAAATCTCCTTACCGTATTCTGTCGCATTACGGGTCCCTACAACGCTAATAATTTTATTACAATTCAAATCTGCATTACCTTTAAAATAAAGCAATATGGGTGCGTCAGCACAATGTTTAAGTCGCTGGGGATAATCTGCATCCGTAAGAAAATATGGCTTAATCTTGTATTTATCAATGAACTTAAGCTCATCTTCAGCTAACCTGAATACTTCATGATTGATAATAAGCTCCCTTGTTTTGGGACCAATGCCTGGCACTTTGCTAAGGTGTTTACTTTTAGCTTTAAAAATTTCTTCTTCATTTCCGAAAAAGCTTAAAAGATTTCGAGCAAGGACAGGGCCAATGCCGGGCAGGCATGAAAGAGCAATTTGATGATATAGAGACATCCTAAAATAATGTTAAAAATTAAACCTTTATAAGCTAACTTTAACAGCATTTGGGGTGCCGCAAATTTAATAAAATGATAAAATATTATTGTGGAATATAAACCACGTATTTAGTATCGAAATATTCTTCTTTGAAATAATTAGGCAGAGGGATTAATTCAACTTTCAATCCAGACTCTTCTATTTCCTGCCGAAGATCTCCACCTTTAAGATACAATATACCGTTTTGAAGTTTGTTTAAAGATTTTTTATCAAATTTTCCTTTAATCCAAGGATAAAAATCAGACAATCTAGTTACAGCCCTTGAAACAATAAAATTGAATTTTTCGTCTATCTGTTCAGCTCTTGCATGAGTTGCTCTCACATTTTTTAAGCCTAATGCTAGTGAAACCTCCTGCACTACCTTTATTTTTTTACCGATAGAATCCACCAAATGAAAATCAGTTTCAGGAAACATAATGGCTAAAGGAATTCCAGGGAAGCCTCCACCGGTACCAACATCAAGTACCTTTTCGCCTGGAAGAAAAGAAATAACCTTTGCTATAGCCAGCGAATGAAGAATATGATGCAAATAAAGCATGTCGATATCCTTTCTTGAAACGAGATTAATTTGAGCATTCCAGAAACGATAAAGCTCATCAAGGGCATCAAATTGATCCTTTTGAGTCTGACTTAAGTCAGGAAAATATTGGTTAATTATTTCAGAAGTCACTTCTTAAATTTTTCTTTTTACGATTTAAAATATTAGCCATTAAATCTCTGGCGCGAAAAAGTTGAGCTTTAACAGTCCCAAGTGGTATATCCATTTGTTGTGCTATTTCCTCATACGATAGCTCATCATAATACCTCAATACTATTAACGTGCGGTATCTTAAAGGCAATTGCTCAACCATATTCTTCAATTTCTCACTTTCCTGCTTTCGAATGGAAATTTCTTCGGGGTTTAGCCCTTCCGCACGAACCTGCAAATATTTATCTTCTCCTTCCTCTTTAAATAGGGTATTAAGGGAGATAACATTAAGCCTTTTTTTTCTTATAAAATCAATACTATTATTAGTTGAAATCCTAAATAACCAGGTACTGAAAGCATACTCAGGCTTATATTTATCTAAATTTTCAAATGCTTTTGCAAAGGTCTCAACTGTAAGATCCATTGCATCATCAATATTATTGACCATTTTTAAGGCCATGAAATAAATGGAATCCTTGTAGCGCTGCATTATTTCTGCAAAGGCTTTTTGGTCTCCTTCCTTTGCTTTGGCAACAAGATTAAAATCGTTTCTGGCATTTGCCGAGAAATTAGGATTTACTTCCATTTAACTTTCTTCCTAAATATGGATATTAAGCTTAATAGCATGATATAAATGTAATAAATGAAATCAAAAAAAGGCATCCACCAAATAAGGTCAATATATTTTAATTTCTTTAATACGGGAATATAAACAAATATTTGGGAAAGCATCCGAATAAAAAATGCTGAAGCAATTATATACCACGGACCATTTACAACTATTAATGCGATTAGAGAAAGGTAAAATAATATTCCAGAAAGCACTTGAAAGGTCAACATTTTTTTATGCTTCTTTTTATATGCTTTCCCTGCTCCCTGATGCCTCAATTTCTGCGAAAAATAGGAGGAAAACGACTTTTTAGGAGCAGTCCACACTTGTGAATCAGAATGTATCTCAATCTTCGTATTTAGCTTGTTGGCATTTTGATTTACAAATAAATCATCATCGCCAGATAAAATGTGCATGTGAGAGGCAAAACCCTTTCCTTTAAAAAAAAGGGACTTTTTGTAAGCCATATTTCGTCCCACACCCATGTAAGGAACTCCACGAAGGGCGTAAGAAAGGTAGTTTATAGCAGTAATAAAGGTCTCATATCGAATAAATTTGTTCAGCAAGCCACCCCTAATCTCATAAGGTGAATATCCAAGAACAATATCTGTCTCATTACTAAAATTACGCTGCATGAGGCTTAGCCAATTCTCAGATGCCGGATAACAATCGGCATCGGTAAAGATTAAATTTTCATTCTTTGCGGCCTTAATTCCTAAAGAAACAGCGAATTTTTTACCATGCTTAAATCGTGGATGATCATTTATAGTAACAATTTTGAGATTTTTATATTCTAAAGAAAGATCACGCAAAAACCATTCGGTTCCATCATTTGAGCAATCATTCACAACAATGAGCTCGAAATCAGGATAGGCTTGATTAAGAATTAAGGGTAGGTTTTTCTTTAAATTTCGGACTTCATTTCTGGCACAAATAATCACAGAGAGGGGTGAATTTAGAGGTGATTCTAATTCTGGAGACTTAAAAATGGCCAATTTTCGATATACTACTAAAACATAATACAGTTGAAGTAATAAACAAATGTGTAAAGAAACAATAATAGAAAAATACAAATAATCCACGCCTTAAATCATAATTTAAATGTTGTAAATTTCTGATTTTTCAATGAACTATTGGCATTAATTACAAAATAAAAGAAATAAAGTCCTCTAAATTTAAGCTACCGTAGGGAGCAGT
>JBIHZP010000061.1:0-7198 GCA_044231315.1 Daejeonella sp.
ATTAGAATGTTATTCTGGTTAATGGGATAGATAAATTCAAAGCCACTCAGCATTTTATTGTTTAATTCGGGCAGGTAAATAACTTTAGGATTCTCATTTGTATAATCAATTACTCCCAATGTTTTTTCCCTAATAAACCAAATATTACCACTTGAATCTTCCTTCATATAGCGTAAACTTTGATCGCCTAGAATTTTTTGATAATAGGCTGAAATTTCAAATACATTTTTCACCTTATTATAAGTGTAAACTCCTTTTTCTGTGGCCACCAAAACTTCATTTTTGATTTTATACACATGGTTATTTACGTTTGAAGGTAAGCCATTGTCTTGGGTAAAGGTGGAGATTGAATATTTGTCCCCTTGCGATTGCTTAATTTTATAAACTCCATGATATGGATGTGATACCCATAAAAAACCATCGGTGTCAAGTGCAATAAATCGTGAAGACTCTGTAAAATTTGGTATTTTTTGTTGGAGGATGAACTTTTGATTCACAGAATCGAAAATCACTAAACCATCATAAGTGCCTGCCACCATTTGTGATTTTCCGAATGCACCCGATAGGGGCAGGAAGTTCCAATACCCTCGAAGAGCAGATATTTGTTGTAATTTATTATTCTTGACTAAAAATGCACCTTCGTGGTGACCTAATAGTAAATCCTTATTGATTCTGGAGAGCCTCCAGGTTTGTCCCTTAGAGTTTTCAACCGCTTTAAAATCGCCTTTGCTAAAGCTTAAATCCTTAATATTTTGTAACCCAACACTAAACAGTCCGTTGGAAGTGCCTAAAAATAATTGATTATCAAATAGTATGGCAGCATATCCGGATCCATCTTGTAAAATGGGGTTTATTTGCTTTATGGGACTATTGTAAGCGATGAAATCGATGCCATTATCTAAGCCTAACCATAAATTTTGTTGCTGGTCCAAGAAAATACTGAGTACATTATTATTCTGAAGTCCCTCAATATTTGAAAATCGTTGAATGATATTCCCTCGCCAATCGATGATATAAATTCCGCCATTACTTGTGGCGAGTGCTATCCAATCTTTATTTATGGATGTAGCAGCGTATATTCTTTCGTTTTCAAAGAGTTTCTGATTTGCAGTTTTTATTTTAGTTAAGCCCTCATTGCTGAGCAAAAACAAGCCATTTTTTAATGTTGTAACAATGGATTGCTTGTTTTGAATCGGTAAAATGCCGGTTATTGGGTCATTTTTGGATAGTTCTTCCTGTCGCAGAATAGGAACCCAAGTGTCATTTTCAAACTTATTTAATCCGTTTTTATAGTCATGTGCATATAAAGTTGTGCCTGATGCTGCCATGAAGCTCCATTCACTAGCGGCTTTATAGGTGGCCATTTTGCCATTAACCAGTTTAAAGATCTTGCTCGAGCTGCGAAAAAATATAGTTTGATTAATCTTTACAATGTCCCATACATCGCCAAAGGATTTATTCCCTTCATCAATTAATGAGGTAAAAGAATGATAAGACAGCCTTCCATTCCCTGTTGGTGCAAAATATCCAAGCTCATCTTGGCCACCAACGTAAATTTTATTGTCTGAGCCTATTTCAATGGATCGAACTATTGTTTTGTTTGGCAAAGGAAAGAGGTTCCAATACTTCCCATCAAAGGTGAGTAAACCTTCATTATTCGCTACATAAATAATCCCATTCTTATCTTGTTTGATGTCCCAATTCTGTAAACCTGCATTGTATTGTTGTTTGTCGTAATTGACTACATCTGGGAGCCCGATCGTATTTTGACCAAATAATTGAAAGGGGATTAATAATAACAATAATAATTTTCTCATGAATGTATAAATTAAAGCTATTGTAAGCGTTTTCTTAAAATTTATGATGTAGTATTGTTGTATTTTAAATAGTCCATAACTGCTTCATTTCTGCATTATGATGTAGTATTGAAGTAGTTATTTTTTTGATTGTTGTATTGGTTAAGCGCACCTTTAGATTCCAATTATAAATAATTTAAAACATAATAAATAATTATTATTTACTAAAATCAATTTCTGTATGAAATTTAAAATCAAATTAGTCTTCACGCTTTTGTTTTTGGTTGCCTTATACCAACAAACAATGGCTCAAACGCTAAGTGTTTCAGGTATTGTTAAAGACAAAACCACGAAAGAATCCCTACCTGGTGCTACGGTATCAGTTGTAGGAGCATCCAATGCTACGGTTACTGATGCCCAAGGAAATTTTAAAATCTCTGTACCAAAAGGAGCTACACTATTAGTAAGCTTTACAGGGATGAACTCTTTTCGCTATCAGGTTAACAATGCAGATGCAATCACAATTGAACTTGAAGGTTCACTAACTTCAATGGATGAGGTGGTAGTTGTAGGATATGGTGTTCAAAAGATTACCAAAATATCTGGAGCGATTTCAACTGTAAAGGCTGTAGATATTGAGAAATTAAGACCGGTGCGCGCAGAAGATGCTTTACAAGGGCGTGCTTCAGGGGTAACTGTAATTTCTAATGGTTCTCCAGGATCAAAGCCAACAGTGCTTATCAGGGGTATTCCTTCCTATACGGGCACTGACCCTGTTGTAGTAGTGGATGGATCTATTCAAAGCTTGGACGATTTAAATTCCATTAATGCTGCTGATATTGAATCCATCAGCGTACTTAAGGACGCAGCTACTACTGCAATTTATGGTGTTAAAGGTGGAAATGGTGTAATTGTAGTCACTACGAAGACTGGTAGAAAAAATCAGCCTACAGAGTATGCTTTAAATAGTAATTACGGTGTTCAAGAAGTGCTTAGCACCATAGGTGTTTTAAATGCTACGGAATATGCGGCCATCCTTAATGAAGGAAGTTTAACCTCCGGTGGTAATCTAATGTTTTCGGATATTTCAAAGCTCGGCGTGGGTACCAATTGGCAAAATGAGATTTTCAAAAATGCAGGAATGCAAACGCATACACTAAATGCAAAAGGTGGAAGTGATAAAATGAGTTATTTCATATCAGGTGGTTATCTAGGTCAGGATGGTATTGTTGGAGGTGGTCAAAAATCTCACTTCAACCGTGCAAATGGTACTGCCAACTTAAACTTTAATTTATCACCTAAATTAAAATTTATAGCAAACACTAGCTTTGTAAATATTCAAGGAGCCAATGTTGCCGAAAATGGAATTAATAGCGTTATTTCTAACGCACTTAACTTCGATCCAACGGTATCCATCTTAAATACAAGTCCGAATACTTATGGTAAGTATGGTGTAAGTTCTACCATTTTATCCGAAATATTTAATCCGCTTACGCAATTGGACGATACACACAACAAGTCTAATACCAATAAGTTATATGGTAAGTTGGAATTGCAATACGATGTTTTAAAGAATTTGACACTCACTTCGCGTTATGGATACACCAATGTAGATGTAACAGGTAAGTCCTTCAATCCTTTATCTTTTTATGGAGCTGGACATATTAACTCCACTTTAAATGCAGACGGTTCCGCAAAAGTTGGTTCTCATAACAACGTTTCTGAATATAAAAACACGTATTTCAACAATACGTTTGAAACATTTGGAAATTATAGTTTGGTATTAAATGAGGATCATACATTTGATGCAATACTTGGTTTTTCAATGGCCAAAGTAACGGGTAATGCTTTAAATGGCTCCAGACAGGATGTTCCTTTCAATTCATGGGAGTTTGCAGATATTTCATCTGCCACAGGTATTGCGCCAACTTCGGGTATTGATTTAGGCTCTTTTCAGTATGAGCGAAGAAACCTTTCCTATTTCAGCAGAATCAATTACGATTATAAAGAGAAGTATTTAGCTTCATTCTCTGCACGTAGAGATGGATCTTACGCTTTTGGTGCAGACAATAAATTTGCGAACTTCTATGCTGGTTCATTGGGCTGGGTTGTATCAAAGGAGGACTTCTTTAATGTAGACTTCATTAACTACTTTAAAATTAGAGGTAGTTATGGTATCACTGGAAATGAGAATGTAAATCCTCAATTTCAGAGAATTTCAACGCTTATTTATGCGTACAACTTGGGACAAAATTCAGGTTATACCTTTGGGAATAACAATACTTCAATTGGGGCAACAATTGCTTCCTTTAAAAATGATGAGCTTGCTTGGGAAAAACAAAAGCAGTTAAACGCTGGATTTGATTTAACATTCTACAAAAATAAGTTTTCATTCTCTGCAGATTACTTTGAAAAGGATATCAGTGGATTATTGTTTACGCCATCCTTGTCTTTATATCTTGGATCAGCACAATCTCCAACAGCAAATATTGGAACAACTGAAACTTCTGGTTTCGACTTTAATTTAGGTTTTACCGATAAGGTAAGTCGTAATTTTAATATTAGCACGAACCTAACCTTTACAACTGCTAAGAATTTAGTTACGGAGACCAATAACGGTTTAATCACTGGTGGTAATTATGGTATTCCTAATCAAACTGTTACCAGATTTGAAGCTGGAGAAACTCCTGGATATTTCTATGGATATAAAACGAATGGCCTATTCCAAAATCAGACTGAAATTGCAGCTGCTGCAAGTCAGCCAGGTGCAAAACCAGGAGATATTCGCTTTGCCGATCTAAATGGTGATAATAAAATTGATGGTACTGACCGTACCAAAATTGGTGATCCATTCCCTGATTTTACTTTAGGATGGGGTCTTTCACTTAACTACAAAAACTTCGACTTAAATAGTTTTGTATATGCTTCAATAGGTAATGATATCTATAGAGCTTACGAGCGTAATTTAGCGATGACCAATAAATATAGAGGGGTATTGGCTAGATGGACAGGCGAAGGAAGCACGAATGATGCTCAAAATCCAAGGTATTCATTTACTGATGGTAATAACAATACAAGAGCTTCTAATCGTTATGTGGAGGATGGTTCCTTTATTAAAATCAAGGATTTCCAATTAGGATATACTCTTCCGGCCTCATTATTTAAAAATAAGTCATTCAGCAAAATCAGAATTTATTCTCAAGTAAAGAATGCCTTTACTTTCACTAAGTATTCTGGTTATGATCCTGAAATAGCAGGAGGAATTTTTGATACAGGTATCGACAGAGGTTCATATCCACAAGCCAGAACATGGTCGATGGGTGTAGATGTTAAATTTTAATCTTAAAAGAGCGTTCAAATGAAAAACTATAAATATTTCATCAGTTTATTCCTAATTGTAAGTATTACAACAGGATGTGAAAAGTTTGTTGAATATGATCCTAAAGAGGATTTTCAAATAACAGCAGACACTTACTTAACTAACGAAGATGATTACCAAAAAATGGTTGTTGGGACTTATTCGCCACTACAATGGTTATGGGCCAATCCAGTAATTGGTGATATCGCTTCAGATAATGCTGTAACAGGTGGTGAAAATGCGACCGATCAAATTGGTTTTCAGCAAATTGACGACTACCAAGCTAATAGCACCAATGCCAATCTTACTGAAGCATGGAAAGCATGCTATGAAGGGATTAATCGTGCAAACTATTTGCAAGAGAACAAAAACAAACTTGCCTTTGTAGGTAAGGATGCTTTGTATGGTCAGGTTTACTTTTTAAGGGCCTACTATTACTTCGAATTGGTTAGAATGTTTGGCGATGTGCCTTTGTTTGTTGATAAGAGACTTTCGGTTTCTGATTCAAAGAAATTCTCAAGAACACCTAAAGCAGATGTTTACAAGCAAATTGAGCTTGATTTAACCAATGCAATCGCAGTTCTACCAAATGTGAATGTAGAAAAAGGAAGAGTAACCAAATATGCCGCTCAAGCTCTTTTAGGTAAGGTATTGCTATACCAAGGGAAATTTGATGCCTCTGCAGCCATGCTTGAAAATGTGGTGAACGGTCCCTTTAACCTAGTTGCTAACTTTGGCAGTATTTTCTTACAAGCTGGAGAGAATGGTACCGAGTCTGTATTTGAAATTCAATATTCTAATGTGAGTCCTTTTTACGACTGGTCTAATCCTGGAAGAGGTCAAGGAAACTTAGCAGTGCAGATTTGTGGTATTCGTAACCTAACAGGTACTAGTCCCTATTCTTCTGGCTGGAGCACCAATCTTCCAACTAAAAATCTTGCGGATGCTTTTGCAGCTGGGGATACTAGAAAAGCAGTAACTGTATTAGATATTGAGGCTTATAAGGCTGCAAATCCTTCATTTAACATTACTTATACCGTTGCACCTTTTAAAAACACCGGTTTATACAATCAAAAGTATATGCCGAGAGTGGGTGAAACTTCGGGTCAAGTAGAGCTTAATTATCTTAATAATTTCAGGACAATTCGTTATGCAGATGTATTGCTAATGGCTGCTGAAGCAAATAATAGAGCAACTACAGCAAATGACTCAAAGGCTCAAACTTATTTGAATAGAGTTCGTAAGCGTGCTTTTGCTGATGATTTACATAATATCACTACTACAGGTACGGCACTTCGTCAAGCAATTTGGGATGAAAGAAGACTAGAATTGGCCATGGAGGGTGATCGTTTCTTTGATCTTGTAAGAACAGGACAAGCAGCAGCAAAAATCACTGGTTTTACTGCTGGCAAAAACGAATTATTCCCTATTCCTCAGCATGAGGTAGATATTTCAGGATTGAAACAAAATCCAGGGTACAACTAAGCACACATTTAAAATTAAGAATCATGAATTCATTTAAATATATTTTCAGCCTTGCCATATTAATGGCGGTATTGGGATCTTGCCAAAAGGAGAACTTTAATGATACTTCTTTCTTGGAAAGCGCGGGCTCACCAGCTCAAATTTCAGCATTATTTGATATAACACAAGACAATACAGGCTTGGTTACCATCACTCCAAATGGAGAGGGAACCTCAAGTTTTGATGTGTTTTTTGGTCACGGTGCAACAACTCCCGCTAAGGTGGCGGCAGGTAAAAACATTCAGCATGTTTATCCTGAAGGGGTTTATAATGTCAAAATTATTGGCTACGGTATTACGGGAAATATAACCGAGAAAGTTATTCCATTAACGGTTTCTTTCAAAGCACCAGAAGATTTAAAAGTGGTGCTTGCTCTTGATCCTGCTAACAATTTTAAAATCAATGTTTCAGCAAGTGCAAAATATGAAACTGTATTTAAGGTTTATTTTGGTGATGTAGCAAATGAGGTTCCTAAATCCTTTTTAGAAGGTGAAACCATCAGTCATACCTACACAAAAGT
>JBIHZP010000002.1:0-21269 GCA_044231315.1 Daejeonella sp.
GACAGGTGGCTTCGGTGTTGACTGTCTATTTTTTGCTCTTAAAGCAGATTCAGTATCACATTGCGAGCTTAATAAAGAACTTTCTGTAATATCCAAATACAATTCAGAAGTTTTAGGTGTTAAAATAGATTATATAATTTCTGACGGAATTGAGTTTTTACGTTCAACAAACAGAAAATTTAGCACTATTTACATTGATCCATCACGAAGGGTGGAATCAAAAAAGGTATTTCTGCTTAAGGATTGTGAACCAGATATCGTAAGTAATTTGGAGCTTTTAAAAAACTACTCGGATAATATTCTTATAAAAACTGCTCCACTTTTAGACCTACAATCAGCTATTCTTGAATTAAAGCACGTAAGTGAAATTCATGTAATCAGCATCAAGAACGAATGTAAAGAATTGCTGATACTGATTAATAATCTTCAAACAAGTGAAGACCCTTTAATTACTTGTGCCATCCTAGGTAATCAAGAGAACAGATATAGCTTTAAACTATCCGAAGAAAAAAACTATACCATTACTACCTATTCTGAACCTTTAAACTACATTTATGAGCCTGATACTGCCTTACTAAAGGCGGGATGTTTTAAGTTAATTACCCGCGACTATGAAGTCGGCAAGCTCCATCAACATACTCATTTATACACATCCCATGAGTTAAAGGAATCATTTCCAGGAAGAAAATTTAAGGTGAAGAGAGTTTGGACTTTTGGTCAATTTTCAAAAGAACAGGTTATAAAAAAGGCCAATATTATCTGCCGAAATTTTGGTTTGAGTCCTGAGGAGTTGAAGAAAAAACTAAAAATTAATGATGGTGGAGATGAATACCTTTTATTTTGCACCGGATTTAACGATCAACTCTTGGTAATTAACTGCGAACGTGTTTTTGATTAAGCGGTTTAAATCGTCCTAAAACAGGAGATAATAATTGACTCAGAATTGGACAAAAAAATACTCCAGTTAAATATTAACTGGAGTATTTATAATGGATAAAATAAAACAATATTTAAGAGCTAATTTTTAAAACACCAAGCTATTTTATTCTAAGCTTTTTACGTGTATCATCAACCATTCCGTTGAATGAATTTCTATCCTCTAGCGCCTCATTCAATACTCTTTCTTGAATTACGCTCATTCCTGAAAGACTACTCAAGGTATTACCTTTAGAACTTACTGAGAAAGATCCTTTTTCAGAATAGGATAAAGCAGCAGCCAAAAGAGTCTCTTTTGCATCTCCAAAATCTTTGGTAACATCATCAAACAAATCTTTATCCACAGTTAATCCTGCATAATAACCGCCTACATCTTTCTGGTTTTTAGTTTCAAACTGAGGAACATAAAGATCTAGTTGATCGATATTTATTGCGAAAAATCCGACAGGCTTACCATAAGTTTTACGACCAATCAGTTTAACATTCGTGCTCATAACACCTTGTAAATTATTAATTACTAATTCGCTGGCAGATGCAGTTCCACTTAAAACTAGAAAATATATCTTTTTAAAATCGGCGCTACCTTCTTTCGTAAAATTTTCAACATTACCTGCAGAAACAGTTGGTCTATAATCGATATCAGCATAAGTAGCCCATTTACCATTGATTCCACCAGTAAACGTTTGCAATTTACCACTTGCGTCAAGAAGAGGTTGATTGGCTAATATTTTAGCCGACCCATACTGCATAGTTTTGGTCCAATAAGTGGTATACATCACTTGCCCGTTTACAGATGCAGGAGCTAGTAAGTTGGTGAATACTTCAGCAGTGGCTACAGAACCACCCCCATTGTACCTTAAATCAACAACCAATTCACTTGCACCATCAGTATGAAATTTAGCTATAGCAGCTCTTAGAGCATCTCTAGAATTTGTAGTAAAGCTATTATAAACAATATAGGCTACTTTCTTACTTCCAACTGTGAATAGCTTGGTCGCAAATATTGGATTATTTGAATAAGACCCCCTAGCTATAGTTAGATTATGGCTAGTTCCATCCGGCTTTTTAACAGTTAAAGAAACAGTATTAGCACTACCAAACACAGCACCAGATACAAAGGTTAAATTAGCCTGCACAGATGAACTTAAATCAGAGCCTGAGCGACCATTGATACTTGTAATTTGATAGCCTCTTTTCATGTCCGTTGCCGCAGCCGGAGAATTTGGAGAAACATATTTAACACGAAGATCTTCCGAGTTGTTATAAAAGACTGAAAAACCAAAATCACCACTAACCCCACCTAGTGAAGTAGAAACTCCGCCATCATCCAAAAATGAGTATTTATCTGTAGGCTTATTTGTCCCAGGTAATTTAATAATTGCATCTAGAACCGCCTGATCGTTTGCATAAGATCTAGGTTTAAAAAGATCATATGTGGGCATTTCCTCATTCCACAAATAAGTTTCTTTTGAATACAAAAAGATAGAATCCCTTGTCAATTCAGCTCTAGTAGGAGGAGCAACAGGTGCAATTACTACCGGAATGATGGGTTTAACCTTAGGTTCTTTTTTACAAGCAGAAGCAAAAATTAAAACACCAAACGACAAAACGAATAGAATGTTTAAAGGCTTCAAAATTAGTTTATATTGCATGTTTATGGTTTTCAATGGTTTAATTGGTTAATTAGCTTTTAAAATAAAAATTTGTTTAAATTAAATAAATTCCTTGATATTTAAATAATCTATAACAACCGACTTTGTAAATTCTTTGTCAGTTTCTTCTGGACCAATAATTAAAATTTCAGGTTCTTGTAGATTTAGTTGTTTTAATACATACGATATAGCATCCAATTCAAGTTCAGGAACAATCTCTTTAACGTAATAAACTTTTAAATATTTCTCTAGACCGTTCCACTCCGTTTGCATAATCTT
Source organism: Daejeonella sp. (assembly GCA_044231315.1). Taxonomy (GTDB): domain Bacteria; phylum Bacteroidota; class Bacteroidia; order Sphingobacteriales; family Sphingobacteriaceae; genus Daejeonella. The sequence continues at coordinate 2,868 of JBIHZP010000002.1, forward strand.
ATTAACTTGAGTTTCAGGCCGTCCATTTGTTAGAATAATTATTTCCTTTCTATCCATTGTAATATCCTGCAAAAGTCTAAGCACATTTGGATATAATAAAAGCTTTAAAGGAAGTCTAGCTGTTGAATGAAGTCGGATGAAATTATCGCGATATTTTTCATCAATTCCAAAAGCATCTTTCGCTCTATCAAAAATACCCTCATGACCGTGATTCAAATAAGCATTTTTAAAAAAATCAGTTAAATCTGAGGCATTTGGAAATCCTTCAGTAAATTCAATGAAATTTGAAAATAGATAATAAACTTGAAGTAGATAATCACCTTCTGGGTACAATACATTATCTAATGAAAATACAAAAGCTTTTTTACTTGGATTTAAATCTTTATAAGTCAGCATTTTAAATAAAAAATAAGCTAAATATCACTTTTTCATTTATAATATCCCAGTGAAAAATTCCATTTTCGTCCTGCATTTCTGAAATGCTAGAAGGTGGAATGTCTCCAGCAATAAAAACCCCATTTACCATAACAACTAATTTAGATAATTGAGGTGCAGGGCTTAAAAAGTTTAAATAAACAGAGTTAATGGAAGGAATTACAATTTTAATATCAAACTCCTCAAAAAGCACTCTGGATGATGAAAGTTCAACAATTTCATCCTTCATCAATGGAAAAATTTCATGAATTTGATGATCAATACATATTTTCAAAAGTTCATGTGTAAAACTTGGAGAACTAGCTACCGGAATCCTTATAAATTTGCGACCAGTTATATCCGGCATCTGCTCAATTGTTCCGAAAATAAGGTTTTCATCCTCAAGAAGGCGTGCGATATGAAATGCAGCCGAATCAGATGCCGAAGTAATTAATACAGACATATTAGTAATTAATTATTTGTCCGTCTTTCATCATTACCTTCCGATCTGCAAGATTTGCCAAGTTTTCATTGTGTGTAACAATCACAAATGTTTGGTTTAATGTATCCCGAAGGTGAACAAATAATTGATGCAGATTTTCGGCATTATTTGAATCTAAATTCCCGGAAGGTTCATCAGCAAGAATCAAAGCTGGATCATTAACCATTGCCCTGGCTACAGCCACACGCTGTTGTTCACCACCTGATAATTCATTGGGTTTGTGATTAGCACGATCAGATAGACCAAGCATTTCTAATAATTCAAATGCCTTGTATTCAGCATCTTTTTTACTCTTTCCGGCAATAAAAGCAGGAATACAAATATTTTCTAGCGCAGTAAATTCAGGCAGTAAATGATGAAATTGAAAAATAAAACCAATTTGCTGATTTCTAAAGGCACTTAATTTTTTCGGCGATAAAGAATTTATGTCAACATTATTCAATTGAATACTTCCTTGATCCGGACGGTCGAGTGTACCTATAATGTGCAATAAAGTACTCTTGCCTGCGCCTGAAGCACCTACTATGGTAATAATCTCGCCCTTTTCGACCTCTAGGTCTACCCCTTTTAAGATAGGCAATGATCCGTAAGATTTTACAATTCCTTTAGCCTGAAGCATTGATTTAGACATTCTAATGATACAAAGGTGCAAATTGTTTGGCAGAGAATATAATGTAATAAAAAAAACAAAATTTTTTCATTTGCTGTTTTCAGGTTTGCAATAAAAACGTAGTTTTACAGCAAATAACAAGTAAATGAATATTCACGAATATCAAGGTAAAGCAATTTTAAAAAGCTTCGGTGTAAGAGTTCAGGAAGGCATTGTAGCCGATACTGCTGAGCAGGCTGTTGAGGCAGCAAAGAAGTTAAAATTAGATTATAATTCGGACTGGGTAGTTATAAAAGCTCAAATTCATGCTGGCGGACGTGGAAAAGGTGGTGGTGTAAAGTTGGCTAAAAATCTGGAAGACGTTAAAGAAAAAGCAGGCCAAATTCTAGGCATGCAATTAATTACCCCTCAAACTGGTCCAGAAGGTAAATTAGTTAGTAAAATACTAGTAGCTCAAGACGTGTATTACCCAGGTGAGAGCGAAACTAAGGAGTTTTATGTAAGTGTTTTACTTGATCGTTCTAAAGGTCGTAACATCATTATGTATTCAACAGAAGGTGGAATGGACATTGAAGAAGTTGCTGAACATACTCCTCATTTAATATTCAAAGAAGAAATTGATCCTAAAGCAGGTTTACAAGGATTTCAAACTCGTAAAATTGCTTTTAATCTAGGTTTAAGCGGAGATGCATTTAAGGATATGACTAAGTTCATAGCCTCATTGTACAAAGCATATGAAGCGACCGACTCATCGATGTTTGAAATCAATCCTGTTTTAAAAACATCAGATAATAAAATACTTGCAGTAGATGCAAAGGTGAATTTGGATGATAACGCACTCTTCCGTCATCCAGATTTCGCAGCAATGCGTGATACCTCTGAAGAGGATCCTACAGAAGTTGAAGCTAGTAAATCAAATCTTAACTATGTAAAGCTTGACGGAAACGTAGGGTGTATGGTAAATGGTGCTGGCTTGGCCATGGCAACTATGGATATAATCAAACTTGCCGGTGGTGAGCCTGCAAACTTCCTAGACGTGGGTGGATCAGCAAATGCAGAAACCGTGAAAGCTGGTTTTAACATAATTTTGTCAGATCCAAACGTTAAAGCTATCCTTATCAATATTTTTGGTGGTATCGTGCGTTGTGATCGTGTTGCACAAGGCGTAATTGATGCTTATAAAGAAATAGGTAATATACCAGTTCCAATTATAGTTCGTTTGCAGGGAACTAACGCTGTTGAAGCTAAAAAATTAATTGATGAATCAGGACTTCAAGTTTACTCCGCTATTCTTCTAAAAGAAGCAGCAGCTTTGGTAACTAAGGTTCTTGAAAAATAATAATATTAAATTTCGTCATTCCCTTCTTTATAGGAATGACGAAATTTATACTAATATTGCTAAAAAGCTATCCTCTCTCCTTTTTAATATTTCAATTTATTTTTGTTTTTATTCTTTTTCCTTTAGATAGGAAAGGTTTTTATTCGCTTTTCTGCGATATATATTTCCAGTCGAGTTTTGTATGCGTATTTTATTTTTCTCACTGAGAGGCATAGGCACAAATGAAACAAATTCATCATCATTAACTGCGTAAATTTTTTACTGTGTTATTCTGCGAGATCTGCTGGAGAAGATTTATTCTCCACGTATCCGCGAGAAATCATTATTTAATGGATATCCTCTCTAATTGCAAAAAAAATAAGCATAAAAAAAGGGAGCTAAAAGCTCCCTTTCCAAATAATATATTTAAGATTATTTTACTGTATCAATAACAGCTTTAAATGCATCAGGATGATTCATAGCTAAATCAGCTAAAACCTTACGGTTTAATTGATTTCCATTTGCAGTTAATTTACCCATTAAAGTAGAGTAAGATAATCCATGCTGACGTGCACCAGCATTGATACGCTGAATCCACAAAGCTCTAAACTCTCTTTTCTTGTTTTTACGGTCACGGTATGCGTATTGCAAACCTTTTTCGACTGTGTTTTTAGCAACGGTAAAAACCTTGCTTCTAGATCCCCAATAGCCCTTGGCTAAATTTAAGACCTTTTTTCTTCTTCTTCTTGACGCTACTGCGTTAACCGAACGTGGCATGTTGTTTTGTTTTTTGGTAAGCGGTGTTCCCTATTAGAAACTTAATACCTGATACCTGGTTAAATTAATTGGTTGATTACTTGCCTATACAAAGCATACGCTTAACGTTGCCTGAATCTGCATCAGATACTAAACTTGTCTGACCCAAGGCACGCTTACGTTTGTTACTCATCTTGGTTAAGATGTGACTTTTAAAAGCGTTCTTTCTTTTGATTTTACCTGTTCCAGTAAGCTTAAATCGCTTTTTTGCACTGGAACACGTTTTCATTTTTGGCATAACTCTCTATTTATTTATTTATCAATGATTCAACTTAAAATTATTTTTCTTGAAAGCATAAAAGCAATCAACAAAAACAAATTACTTTTTACCTGCATTTTTAGGTGCCACGGTTAAAAACATCCGCTTACCTTCCAACTTGGGTAACTGCTCAACTTTACCTACATCTTCTAATGCTTGAGCAAATTTCAATAGGAGAATTTCTCCTTGTTCTTTATAAACAATTGCACGTCCTTTAAAGTGGACATACGCACGTACTTTCTCACCACCTTCAAGGAAACCAATCGCATGTTTCAATTTAAATTGAAAATCATGATCACTAGTATTAGGTCCAAAACGGATTTCTTTAATAACCGTTTGTTTTGCGTTGGACTTAATCTCCTTCATTTTTTTCTTTTGCTCGTATATAAACTTGTTGTAATCAACAATCTTACATACAGGCGGCACCGCATTGGGAGAAATTTCAACAAGATCCAAATCTTGCTCAATAGCCATAGCCAGAGCTTCTCTGAAAGGATAAATACCTGTTTCCACGTTATCACCAGTCAGACGCACCTCAGGTGCTCTAATCAAATCATTGATCTTATGTTCTGCTTCTTTCTTTTTAAACGGAGGGCGTGGTCCTCTGTTAAAGCCTGGTCTACCTAATGCCAAATTATATCTTTATTTAAATTGTAATTTCTTTAACTAACTGATTACTAAACTCTTCCATCGTCATGCTTCCTATATCACCTTGGCCATGTCTTCTAACAGAAACCGTGCCTTCTTCCATTTCCTTCTCACCAATAATGAGCATAAACGGGATTTTCTTCACTTCTGCATCACGAATCTTACGTCCAATCTTCTCATCTCTAGAGTCAATCAGCCCGCGAATATCGGAATTATTAAGCGATTCTAAAACTTTTTTTGCATAATCCTCATATTTTTCGGAGATCGGCAAAACGATAAATTGTTCCGGACTAAGCCATAATGGAAATTCACCAGCACAATGTTCAATTAAAACAGCCACGAAACGCTCCAATGAGCCAAAAGGTGCACGATGAATCATCACCGGACGATGTTTTAGATTATCGCTTCCAGTATACTCCAACTCAAACCTCTCCGGTAAATTATAATCAACTTGAATAGTTCCTAATTGCCATTTTCTACCTAGCGCATCTTTAACCATAAAATCAAGTTTCGGACCGTAAAAAGCAGCTTCTCCCAATTCAATTACTGTTGACAATCCTTTTTCTTCAGCAGCCTCAATAATAGCCGACTCCGCAAGTTGCCAATTCTCATCTGAACCAATATATTTTGTCTTATTCTGAGGATCTCTCAAAGAAATCTGAGCAGTATATTCATTAAAGCCCAAAGCTTTAAACACATATAAAACTAAATCAATTACTTTTTTGAATTCTTCTTTTACTTGATCTGGGCGACAAAACAAGTGGGCATCGTCTTGGGTAAAGCCTCTAACACGTGTTAAACCATGAAGCTCTCCACTTTGCTCATAACGATAAACCGTACCAAATTCAGCATATCTAACAGGGAGATCTTTGTATGAACGTGGTTTTGTTTTATAAATTTCACAATGATGAGGGCAATTCATCGGTTTTAAGAAGAACTCCTCTCCTTCTTGCGGCGTTTTTATTGGCTGAAAGGAGTCGGCACCATACTTCTCATAATGTCCCGAAGTAATGTATAAATTCTTATGCCCAATATGTGGCGTAATCACTTGCTCATATCCGGACTTAGCCTGAGCTCTTTGTAAAAAATTAACAAGCTTTTCGCGAAGCGCTGTTCCTTTTGGTAACCATAAGGGCAAGCCCATTCCAACTTTATCAGAAAAAGCAAAGAGCTCTAATTCTTTACCCAATTTACGGTGGTCGCGTTTCTTTGCTTCTTCAATCATGTGAAGATAATCAGTCAGCTCACTTTGTTTTGGATAAGTAACCCCATAAATACGAGTAAGCTGCTTTTTGCTCTCATCACCTCTCCAATAGGCTCCTGCCACATTCATCAATTTTACAGCTTTAATAAAACCTGTATTCGGTATGTGTGGTCCGCGGCAAAGATCTGTGAAATTTCCCTGTGTATAAAAAGTGATGGAACCATCTGCTAAATCCTTGATAAGATCTAATTTATACTCATCGTCTTTTTCGGTAAAATACTTTACTGCGTCCGACTTAGAAACTGGTTTTCTAGAAAAATCCGACTTTCCTTTGGCAAGTTCAATGATTTTATCTTCAATTTCTTTGAAATTATCTGAAGAGAATTCCCGATCGCCAAAATCAACATCGTAATAAAAACCAGTTTCAATGGCAGGTCCGATACCAAATTTTGTTCCCGGATAGAGGACTTCTAATGCCTCTGCCATTAAATGTGCTGAGGAATGCCAAAACGTGGATTTTCCTTCCTGGTCATTCCATGTTAATAATTTAACGGAAGCATCGCTTTCAATTGGACGGGATGAATCCCATACTTCGCCATTTACAAAGGCTGCCAATACATTTCTTGCTAAACCCTCAGAAATAGAAAGTGCTATCTGATGAGCTGTGGTACCCTGTTCGTAATCACGAACAGAACCATCAGGAAGAGTAATTTTGATCATCTACAAAAATGATTTATACGTTCTTAATAATAATTCCAATGATCATCTACAAAATGATCTTCATTTCATTACAAAACTAAGAATTTTTAGGGGAATAATGGTAAAAATGTTCAGTTTAATCGTCTTATTGGACAATAATAATAGTTTAACTAATTATTGTATTTGATTAAACATTACCCCAGCCATGAGTCAATACGTCTGCTAAATGCATCGTTTTTATTGAAAGTTGATGTTGATCGATGTATGCTTGCAAATTTAAAAGACAAGAAGAATCTGTTGAAATAATATAATCGGCTCCCATTTCTAGTGCATTATTTATTTTTTGTTCTGCCATAGCGCTCGAAATAGCGTCAAACTTCACCGCAAATGTTCCTCCAAAACCGCAGCAAACATCTGTATCCTTCATTTCTACAAGCTCCAAACCATGAACCTTAGTCAATAATTGCCTAGGTTCATCTTTAATTTTACATTCTCTGAGTCCGGCGCAAGAATCATGATAAACAGCCCTCCCCTCCAATTCAGCACCGAAATAGTCTTTCTTTAAAACATTGACTAGGAAATCACTCAACTCATGAATATTACTCTGGATTGCTCTACACTTATTATGTACTACCGTATTGGTAAAAAGATCATTGTATGAATTTTTTACCATTCCTGTACAAGACGCGGATGGAGAAACGATGAAATTATTTTCAGAAAAAGTATGTAAAAATTTACCTCCAACAGCCTTTGCTTCCTCCCAAAATCCTGCATTATAAGCCGGCTGACCGCAACAAGTTTGTTCGGGATTATAAATTACCTTGCATCCAGCTTTTTCAAGAATTTTAACGGTATTAAAAGCAGTTTCGGGGTAAAGCTGATCAATAAAACAAGGGATAAATAATTCAACGTTCATAGAGTAATTTTATAAGGGCTAAATTCAGAAAAAAAATCTAATCCTTAGCTAGGGAATACGAAGAATCTGACTTTAAAAAAAATATGGATATTAAAAGAATTAAGCCGATGAGAAAAAAGCTTGCCAAGCTTAGGGCTGAATTACGCATGCTTCCCGTAAATTCTTCAATATAAGCAAAGCTAAATAAACCAATTACGATAGCTAATTTCTCGGTAACATCGTAAAAACTAAAAAAAGAGGCTGTATCAGGCGTATTTTCGGGCAAAAACTTAGAATAGGTGGACCTCGATATGGATTGAATACCACCCATAACCAATCCTACAACTACCGCGAGTGCAAAAAATTGCTGTTCATTTTCAATGTGATAGGCACCGGCGCAAATAGCAATCCAAACAATTACCAATGCTATTATTACCTGAATATTTCCATATTTTTTGGCCAAGTAAGAAATAATCAAAGCGCCAACAATAGCTACCAGCTGAATTATTAGAATAATTGCAATCAATTTTGATGTTCCTAACTTAAGCACCTTTTCACCAAAACCTGCCGCAACCAGCATAATAGTTTGAACACCCATCGAGTAAAAAAAGAATGCTAAAAGAAATCTTTTGAGAAAATACATTTCCTTTAGTTGATGCCAAACCTTTGAGAGCTCTTCAAAACCGCTTTTAACATTAAGCTTTGAAGTTTTATCGAAATTGGGACTCCCATCGGGCAATTTCTTGAATGGAATTTGTGAAAAGGTAATCCACCAAATACCAACCAATAAAAAAGATAACCGTGCGGGTAATGAAGCATCTGTAATACCAAATAACTCGGGCTTTAGCACGAAAACAAAGCAAATAATCTGCAAAATAACACTCCCAACATAGCCATAAGCATAACCCTTAGCACTCACTCTGTCTTGTTGGTCAACACTTGCAATTTCTGGTAGATAAGAATTATTGAACATCATTCCACCGATATAACCTATCGCGGCAAGCCCAAAACAAATAATTCCTAATTCCAATGTTTCGAGTTTGAAAAAGAATAAACCCGCACAAGCTAAACTCCCCAAATAAGTAAAAGCTTTCATAAAAACCTTTTTATTACCTCTATAATCAGCAATAGATGATAAAATTGGAAGAACGAAAGCCATAATCAGATAGGCAACTGATAGCGCATAATTTGAAAGGGCTGTATTGGTAAATACTCTACCAAAAAATACTACTTTATCTCCATTTTCCTGTGTAGTGGTAATAATGGTATAATAAGCAGGAAAGATAGTTGAGGTAATAACCAGATTATATGCAGAGTTTGACCAATCAAACATTGCCCATGCCTTGATGGTAGATTTATTATTTTTCATTTTTTTGAAAGACCTTTTTTATCGAATTTGTAAAGCCTTCGATTTTTAAGCCTAACAAATAAAAGAAAAAATATCAAATAAATGAATTAAGTATACAATGAACTGTTTTGTCCTCCGTTTTATAAATGATAATACTCACCATTTACTTTGATCGTTCCTGCATCTAAAAGCATACGTATGACATTCAACTTTTCACTTTCAGATCCTGTAGAAACTAGGTTAACTAATTCATTCAATGTCAATGATTTATCTATCATAATATCAAGTATTAATTTAGATATTACTTTTGCAGTATTAGTGTTTTTTGCAGACTTTTTAGCTTCTAAACATACATCACAAACACCACAAATCGGAGCATTAGCTTCATTAAAATAGCGCAGAAGCTGCTGACTCCTACAAACATTATTCACGGCATAATCAATTATGGAATCAACTTGAGTTTTTTGAATCTCATATCTATCCACATGATATTTTTTGTTAATAATGAGGTGAGATGAATCGACACGAGCTTTAACAAATAGCAAATGAGGTTTGTCTGTTTGTTCAACATATTGAATAAGTTCAAATCCTTGAAGTTTTTGCAGGATTTTCACCACCTCAGCACGACTAATACCTAATCTTTTTCCTAAATCACTTTCCTTTATGCCTGTAAGCTGATCGAAAATGCCACCATAGGATCGCAGTAGAACCTTAATGAAAGAGTCGTAAATAGGTTGCTCTACTTGGAAGCGATACAAAGCTTCCGATGCAAATAAAACCTGTACCCTAGAGGGAAGAAATACAGTTTCTGTCATGGCTATATATCCATCCCGTTCCAGAAATTTTATGGCGTGTAATGTTCGATGGGGATCAAGTTTAAAGCGATTACAAAAATCGGCCATATCGAATTCAAGCGAAAGACCCTCACCGGCACCATGAGCTAATTGATAATAATTTCCTATATGGTGATAGATCTGTTTTATTTCGGCTATTGAAGGATATTGTTGTTCTAATCGACTGCTTAATTGAAGCAGATCTGACTGATTATACAGAAGAACAGCATAAGATTTTTTCTCATCACGACCTCCCCTGCCTGCTTCTTGATAATAAGCTTCGAGACTTTCAGGAAGGTCTAAATGGACCACAAAGCGAACATCTGCTTTGTCGATTCCCATCCCAAAGGCATTGGTCGCAACAATGATCTTAACTTCAGACTTTTTCCAGGCAGATTGTTTTTTCATTCTTAGCGGCGTATCTAATCCCGCATGGTAAAAATCGGCAGAAATACCCTGCATATTTAACTGCCTAGCTACCTCCTGAGTCTCCCTCCTATTTCTTACATAAACAATGCCAGTACCACTCACATTTTTAGCTATAGTGAATAATTTACGAAGCTTATTTTCCTCATTATAAACTAAATAGCTTAAGTTTTTGCGTTCAAACGATTTCCTAAAAACCTGTGCATTTTTAAAATTAAGACTAGCTTGAATGTCGGCCACAACACGCTCTGTGGCTGATGCCGTGAGAGCTAGAACAGGGATTTGGGGATGAATCTCTCGAAGCTCCGTCAACTGTAAATAAGGCGGCCTAAAATCATATCCCCATTGCGAGATACAATGAGCCTCGTCAATGGCTATTAAATTAACATTCATGTGCCTTATGCGAACACGCACAATATCCGACAAAAGCCGTTCTGGGGATACGTAAAGAAATTTTATATCTCCATAAATGCAATTATCTAAGGCAATATCAACCTCTCTTTTGCCCATTCCTGAAATGATTGCAATTGCTTTAATACCCTTTTCATTTAGGTTCTCCACCTGATCTTTCATCAAAGCAATTAAAGGAGAAACAACAATGCAAATACCAGGTTTTAAAAGAGCTGGAACCTGAAAACAAATTGATTTTCCACCACCAGTTGGCATTAGAGCAAGCGTATCCCTCCCATCCAAGACAGATTGAATAATTTCTTCCTGCAGCGGACGAAACTGATCATAGCCCCAGAATTTGGAAAGAATGCTGTGAATGGTCATGAAAAATGCTTTAGCTGGCTTAAAATTAAATCCATTGATTTAAAGAAGAAATTAGATAATTCCAAAACTATGAATAATTGCTAAATTGCAAGTTCAATTATATAAATTCATGAACAGATCGATATTATTTATTTTAGGCTTAGCCATGAGCACTCAGCTACATGCTCAAACTTCGCCAAAATGGAATGTAGAAAAACCCACTGGCCCCTCCAAATCCTTCACTTTTGAAACCAATGAAGGAACCTGGATGAACCTAGATGTAAGTCCCGATGGCCAAGAAATTGTTTTTGACCTTCTAGGCGATATTTATAAAATGCCAATTACTGGCGGAAAAGCTGTTTTACTTGCAGGCGGCATGGCTTCTGAAGTCCAGCCACGCTTTAGTCCCGATGGGAAATTAATTTCCTTTACAAGCGACAAAAATGGAGGAGATAATATTTGGGTGATGAATGCGGATGGATCTGGAAAAAGAGCCATCACAAAGGAGACCTTCAGATTATTAAATAATGCAACTTGGACACCTGACAATCAATATTTAATCGCCAGAAAACATTTTACTAGCAGTAGGTCGCTTGGTGCCGGAGAAATGTGGATGTACCATATTGCTGGTGGTGGAGATGGGATTCAGCTAACCAAAAGAAAGAACGATCAACAAGATGCTGGTGAACCAGAAGTTTCGCCTGATGGCCGATATGTTTATTTTTCAGAGGATGTTAGTCCGGGCCCCCTATTTCAGTACAGCAAAGATCCAAATGGAGAAATTTATAATATCCGTCGTTTAGACCGTCAAACCGGGAGAATTGAAACCATTGCTGGTGGCGATGGTGGAGCTATTCGTCCGGAAATTTCACCCGACGGCAAATATTTAGCTTTTGTTAGAAGAGTTCGCTTAAAATCCGAATTATTTATTCAAGATCTTCAAACAGGAGAGGAATGGTCGGTTTACGATAATTTAACACATGATATGCAGGAAGCCTGGGCAATTTTCGGACCTTATCCAAATTTTGCATGGACTCCAGACAGTAAAAATATCATTTTTTATGCTCAAGGAAAGTTCAGGAAGCTAGAAGTATTAAGCCAGTATGTGAGTGATATCCCATTTGAGGCAACTGTTAATCAGACTATTGCAGACGCACTTCGTTTTGAACAAAAAGTATTTAGTGATGAATTTGATGTAAAAATGATCCGTCAATTAACTACCTCTCCAGACGCTAAAAAAGTTGCATTTAATGCTGCAGGTTATATTTATATCAAGGAAATGCCAAACGGAAAGCCCATTAGAATTTCTAATGGTACAGATTTTGAGTTTGAACCAGAATTCAGTCCCGATGGTAAACAACTCCTTTTTGTCAGCTGGAAGGACGAAAGTCGTGCTTCGATCATGAAATTAAATCTTTCCGATAGCGTTTTAACGAAGATTACGACAGAAAAGGGCTATTATTACAGTCCGAGATTCTCCAATAAAGGCGATAAAATCATTTTCCGAAAAGGTGTTGGGAATGATGTTTTAGGCTATCCATTTGGTAAAAATCCAGGAGTTTATGTCATTCCAGCTCAAGGGGGAAACCCAGTAAAGGTGCTAGATAATGGCATAAAACCCATGTTCAACTTAGATGATACGCGTATATTTTTCCAAAGTTCTGAAGGAGGAAAAAAGGCTTTAAAAAGCAGTGATCTTAATGGAGGGAACATAACTACACATTATACTTCAACTTATGCCAATGCTTTCAGCCCTAGTCCCGATGGAAAATGGATAGCTTTTACCGAACTTTTCAATGTTTATATTACTCCATTGGTTACAAGTGGAATGGCATTGGATCTTTCGGCAGGAAATAAGTCCTTGCCATTAACTAAGGTGAGTAAAGATGCTGGGACTTATATCCACTGGAGTAAGGATTCACAGCGATTAAACTGGATATTAGGTCCGCGTTACTACTCTAAAGATATTAAGCAGTCTTTTGCTTTTCTTGGTGGAAATAATGAGAAGGTAAATCCAGCTGATACCTTGGGAATAGACTTGGGGCTTAAATTAAAATCCGACAAACCCGAGGGCAAAATAGCCATTATCAATGCCCGCATTATCACGATGAAGGGTGATGAGGTGATAGAAAATGGCACCCTTGTGATTGAAAATAATAAGATTATTGCTGTTGGAGCCAATGTATCTGTTCCAAGAGATGCTAAAGTGATTGATGGTAATGGCAAAACCATTATGCCAGGAATTGTGGATGTTCACGCCCATTTGAGAGCGAGTTACGATGGTGTTTCGCCGCAACAGGACTGGAGTTATTATGCCAATTTAGCTTTTGGAGTTACTACCTCACACGACCCTTCGGCCAATACAGAAATGATATTCAGTCAGGCAGACATGGTGAAAGCTGGAACCATGGTAGGTCCAAGGGTTTACTCTACAGGAACCATTTTATATGGTGCTGATGGTGATTTTAAGACCATTGTAAATAATTTAGAAGATGCACGATCCGCATTGAGAAGAATGAAGGCCGTGGGTGCATTTTCAGTAAAATCTTATAATCAACCACGAAGAGATCAAAGACAGCAGATAATTCAAGCGGCCAGAGAACTCCAAATGGAAGTTGTTCCTGAAGGCGGGTCAACCTTTGTTCATAATCTTACCCACATACAAGATGGACATACCAGCATTGAGCATAACATTCCTCCTGCGCCCCTTTACAAGGATGTAAACACACTTTGGAACAAAAGCGCAACTTCATATACTCCTACTTTAATTGTGTCTTACGGAGCGCAATCAGGAGAGAACTTCTGGTATGATCGCACCAATGTTTGGGAAAATGAACGATTATTGAGCTTCACTCCAAGAAGCATTGTAGATTCTAGATCTAGAAGAAGAATGACCTCTGAATTTGCTGATTATGGCCATATTCATGTAGCTAGAGCAGCAAAAACATTACAAGATGGAGGCACTAAAGTCAATTTAGGTGCCCACGGACAGCTTCAAGGTTTAGGAGCGCACTGGGAATTATGGATGTTTGCTCAAGGTGGCATGTCGCCATTACAAGCAATTAGAAGTGCTACTTTAAATGGTGCAGAACATTTGGGCATGGGAAAAGAACTTGGTTCTTTAGAAAATGGCAAATTAGCGGATATGATTATTCTTGATGCAAATCCTTTAGATGACATCAGAAATACCGAAAAAATTAAATACGTAATTATCAACGGTAGAATTTATGATTCGGCCACAATGAATGAAACCATTAGCCGTGAAAAATCAAGAAAGCAGTTCTGGTGGGAAATGAATAGATCTGAAAGTTATACCATTCCACAAGGAAATGTAGAAACTTATACTTTTACTCACCCAGAATGTGATTAATTAAGATTAATGATTTAAAAAAGGAGCAGAATTAAATTCTGCTCCTTTTTTTATATAATGATAGTTGTCAGTTATCAGTTGTCAGTTATCAGGCTAGCGACATCAGATACCCGGTGGCTGAGGTTCTCGAAGCCATTTCAGTGTAGCATAGAAATCTCAAGATTACTATAATATTGTCTTAAATCTTTGATCCTTATTCTAAATCAGTTGGCCGTTGTCAGTTTACAGGCTAACGACGTCTGGATTAGTTGTTTAGAAATACCATGTTCAATGTAATTTTGTCTTTAATCTTTGTTCCTTGTTCTAAATCAGTTGTCAGTTATCAGTTGTCAGGCTAACGACGTCTGGATTAGTTGTTTAGAAATACCAAGTTTAATGTAATTTTGTCTTTAATCTTTGTTCCTTAATCTAAATCAGTTGTCAGTTGTCATTTGTCAGGCTAACGACGTATGGATTAGTTGTTTAGAAATACCAAGTTCAATGTAATTTTGTCTTTAATCTTTGTTCCTTAATCTAAATCAGTTGTCAGTTGTCAGGCTAACGACGTCTGGATTAGTTGTTTAGAAATACCATGTTCAATGTAATTTTGTCTTTAATCTTTGTTCCTTAATCCTTATTCCTTGTTCCAAGTCAGTTATTTAGATATTTTGTGCAATAACAAAACCGCTCGACCAGGCCCATTGAAAGTTATACCCACCCAACCAGCCTGTTACATCTACACATTCACCTCCAAAATACAATCCCGGAACCTTTTTAGACTCCAATGTTTTAGAAGAAAGCTCATCTGTAGCCACTCCACCCCTCATCACTTCGGCTTTATCATAACCTTTGTCGCCCGCCGCCTTCACATCAAATTGATGGATTTTTTGACCTATTAAAATCAAATCTTCTTTTGTTAAAGAAGCTAAATTCTTTTCTACTGGAAGGTATTTGTCTAATGCATCCGCAAACTTTCTAGTATAGAGATCAGAAAGTAAAGAAAGTAGTGTTTTACGACCATTTACTAGTTTTTGAGTCAAGATAATTTCGCTAATATTTTGATTGGGAAGAAGATCTATACGAATTGACTCTCCTGGCTTCCAATAAGATGAAATCTGCAAAATTGCTGGACCGCTAAGTCCCCAATGTGTAAATAAGATATTCTCCTCAAAGCTAATTTGATCATTGGAAACCCTACAAAAAATAGAATTGCCGCTAAGTTTTGTGAACCATTCAGCATCCTTACCGGTTATAGTTAAGGGAACCAATGCTGGGGCTGTCTCAGTAATTCTGAGTCCGAATTGGCGCGCCACCTTCAATCCAAAATCGGTAGCCCCCATTTTAGCAATAGGCAATCCACCAGAAGCAATAACTACACTTGGGACAATAACTTCTTTTAATTTATTTTGATGCGAGTAGCTGATTTTAAAATCCCCTGAATCTAATTTCACCACCTCTTTTACTTCCGCATTCGTAATAACCTTTTGGTCCATATCCGCACAAAGCGATTCAAAGCCCCGAACAATATCTTTAGCATTATTACTATCTGGAAATAGCTGTCCCAATGTTTTTTCTTGGCCCCTGATGCCAAAGCTCTCAAAAAAGCTAATGGTATCTTCCACGGTGTATTGTGATAATGAAGATTTACAGAAATGTGAGTTCTCAGAGATAAAATTGGCCTCAGAAGCATATAAATTAGTATAATTACATCTTCCACCACCAGAAATAAGAATTTTGGCACCTACTTTTTCATTCTTTTCTAAAACAAGCGTTCTTTTACCTAAATATCCTGCTTGCACAGCGCACATGAGTCCGCAAGCCCCACCCCCAATAATTACAGCATCGAATGAATGATTCATGGGGTAAAGATAAGAATTGGTGGGTATTATTAGTTGGCTTTGTCAGTTCTGGCTAAGCGAAAATGTCTGAACTATGATTTGGCATGATGGGATTAATTTTTAGGATTTTTGAATGAATATTAGAGTTCCATGTAGGGACAGGTCGCGACCTGTCCTCTAACAAACATAAGAATTTGGTACGGTGACAACACCGACCATAGGAGCAATAATTTCAACCCAACTATAGAAAGAGTTCATCGCTACTTCACTACTGATTAACAAATATTGAGAGTCTTCATACTCGGCCCAAAGATTTTAAAAAAAAATAACAAATATTATTTCCTTACAAAAACTTACCCTTCAATGCCGCTAATTTTATTGCCAAATCAGATTGAGGCTCATCCGAATCCAAATCAGGTTTTCTAGATTGAGCTTTGGGTGCCTGACTTGGGCCTTTAAGCTGTGGTGGCTTAGGTTGTTGGTCTACGGGTTTTGGTCGAGGGTTTGGTTTTTCTTCCGTTTTCATGGTAAGGGCAATGCGCTTACGTGAAATGTCCACCTCAGTAACCTTTACCATCACCTTCTGGCTCACTTTCACAACTTCATTCGGGTCTTTAATGAATTTATTAGACATCTGACTTAAGTGTACCAAGCCATCTTGGTGAACACCAATATCCACAAAGGCACCGAAAGCGGTAATATTTGTAATGATTCCTGGTAAGGTCATACCCACATGAAGATCGCTAATCGCATTAATCCCTTCCGAAAAGCTGAAAGCCTCAAATTGATCACGAGGATCAAGTCCTGGTTTAGCCAACTCATTCAAAATATCGTTCAGCGTAGGTAATCCAACCGTTTCACTGATATAAGTCTGAAGTTTTATTCTTTTTCTCAGCTGATCATCCTTCATCAAATCTTCAAGCGTACAATTAAGATCCTTGGCCATTTGTTCAACTAGAGAATAACGCTCAGGATGCACGGCACTACTATCCAAAGGGTGTACAGCATGACGGATACGCAGAAATCCCGCCGCTTGTTCATAGGCTTTGTCGCCCAAACGTGGTACCTTCTTTAAATCGTTTCTACGCTTAAAAGCACCATTTTTATTGCGGTATTCCACGATATTTTGAGCTAATTGCGGACCAAGTCCCGAGATATACGATAATATCTGCTTCGAAGCGGTATTTAACTCCACTCCAATCGCATTAACGCAACTAATTACCGTGTCGTCGAGCGAACTTTGAAGCTGATTTTGATCCACATCATGCTGATATTGACCAACACCTATTGATTTCGGGTCGATTTTCACGAGTTCAGCGAGTGGATCCATTAACCGGCGCCCAATAGAAACGGCTCCACGAACCGTAATATCCTTGTCCGGAAACTCCTCTCTCGCAACATCTGAAGCAGAGTAAATAGAGGCCCCACTTTCATTCACCATCACTACGATGAGGTCGGGAATTTTCATACCTCGGACAAATGTTTCTGTTTCACGGCCAGCAGTACCATTTCCAATGGCAATGGCTTCAATTTTGTACTTATCTACTAAAAATCTAACAGTTTTCTCCGCTTCCTTTCCAGATTCAATCCCATTATGAGGATAAATATTCGTATTTTCTATCAACTTACCCTGCTCATCGAGAATAACCAATTTACAGCCGGTACGAAAACCAGGGTCGATGGCCATAATACGTTTCTGTCCCACCGGTGCAGCCAATAATAATTGACGTGCATTGTCTGCAAAAACACGAATAGCCTCTGTATCAGCTTTCTTCTTCGTTAAAAGACGAATTTCAGTCTCCATAGAAGGTTTCAGCAAGCGCTTAAAAGCATCTGCTGCAGCCTGACGAACCTGCACTGATGCGGCATTTGTGCTCTTCACAAAAAACGATTCTAAGAGCTGAAGTGCAAGCTCTTCAGGAACCTCAATATCGAGCGAAAGAATAATTTCCTTTTCAGCTCTTCTTAAAGCCAAAATACGGTGCGAAGGAGCTGTTTTTACTGCTTCAGACCAGTCGAAATAATCCTTATATTTTTGTCCCGTAATTTCCTTTCCCTTAATAACTTTAGAGTGGAAAGTTCCCATTTGCAAAAATAATTCACGCATTTTACCACGTAATTCAGGCTGCTCAGACATGAACTCGGCCAAAATATCTCGAGCACCAGAAAAGGCATCTTCAATACTTAAAACACCTTTTTCTGCATTAATATATTTGAGAGCTTCTGCATTAATATCGGATGAATGTTGATCCATAATAAAATCAGCAAGCTTTTGTAAGCCTTTTTCTCTAGCAACCGAGGCTTTCGTTTTACGTTTAGGCTTAAAAGGCAGGTAAATATCTTCCAAAAGAGTCATGGTTTCGGCTTCCTGAATCTGTTTTTCAAGCTCCGGACTAAGTTTTTCCATTTCAATCATGGATTTTAAAATAGCCTCTTTACGCTTCTCTAGTTCAATTAATTGCTGATTTCTATCACGAATAGCTGCTACTT
>JBIHZP010000062.1:0-7158 GCA_044231315.1 Daejeonella sp.
ATGCTTGGGATAAAGTGCAAGAGGCTAATCACTTAGTAAAAAATATGTGCGAAAAATCCTCTAATTTCCACTTTATAGAAACTAAAGATTATTACTTAGGTCAAGATGGAAAGCCCATCAAAGATTTATTTGTAAAAGATCAAATACATCTTAATGAAGAGGGCTATGCAATATGGACTAAGATCATTAGAAAAGAGTTAGACGCTCATTTAAAATAAAAATCTAACACCAGACTAAGCTATTGTTATAGCACTAAATTTGGTTTTGCCTTCTTTTGAACTCAATTCGGCTAATATGCCATTGCCTTCGCTATTAGTTAAAATAAATTATGGCCACTAAGCCACTGCGCATGCTCAGAAACAATATCAAAAAAGCTTTTCTAGTTAACATCATTCTGTTTAAACTCGAAAAGCGGAGCTTTATAATTAGTTGGGTACAATCTAGACCATAAAAAGCACCTATTCAATAAGTTCGGAGAGAATTTATTGAAAACATTTAACGCATTTTTTATTTATTAAGTGATAAAAAACGTTTTCGTAGATTTTCAAGGATTATTTCTCGATTTAAGAGCTTAAAGTTCTGATGACACAAAAAATTAGATAGTTTTATTGATTATGATTAATTGTGTTTTAATGAGCGGTCTATAAATTGCAATATTATAAATATCCAATTCGCAAATTTTTATACATAATTATATCAAAGAATTTTTTTATAAATACAATTTGTAGATAAACAAAAGAATGAAAAAAACTTTTAAGAAACGCGTAATTCCCTTGATAATGCTACTTGTTTTTAGTGGGATAAATCCACTCTTCGCGCAGGTCATTAAAATAAGTGGAGTAGTTAAAGATGCTACTGGTGAAACACTACCAGGTGTGAATGTTAAAGTTAAAGGAGGCACTAAAGTTGCCATCACTGATCTAAATGGTAAATATCAGATAGAAGTAGCTGACGCGCAGTCAGTCTTAGTATTCACTTACATTGGTTACTTAAGTCAGGAGCGCAATGTAGGTAAGAACACGACTATATCTGTCATTTTATCGGTCGAATCAAAAAGTCTTAATGAAGTGGTTGTCATTGGATATGGTGAAGTTGCACGAAGGGATCTAACAGGTTCAGTTGCATCCGTTAAAATGAACGAATTACAGAAGGCGCCTGTTAGATCATTTGAGGAAGCGCTTGCAGGTCGTTTAGCTGGTGTTAATGTAACTTCATCAGATGGCCAGCCTGGTTCAGCTATCAATATTGTAATTCGTGGTAATAATTCAGTCACCCAAGATAATTCGCCTTTGTATGTGATAGATGGTTTTCCTATCGAGGGGCCAGAAAACAATAGCTTAGATCCGAACGATATTGAGTCTATAGAAGTATTAAAAGACGCATCTGCAACAGCAATCTATGGTGCTCGAGGCGCTAATGGTGTGATTTTAATTACCACAAAAAGAGGTAAGGAAGGGAAATCGGTAATTACCTATAATGGATCATACGGTACTCAAGAAATCCTTCAACGTATGGAAGTGTTGGGGGCTTATGATTATATCAATTATCAGATTGCTAGAAATGGTACTGCTGCTGGTAATATTTATATCGGTGCAGCAACTCCTCAAAATGGCTGGCCAAGCGATCGTACATTAGACTATTATAAAGATGTGGCGGGTATTGACTGGCAAGATAAAATTTTCAGAATTAGTCCCATGGCTAATCATTCTCTATCCTTAAGTGGAGGCACAAAAGATACTAAATATTCCATTTCTGGATCTATGTTAAAACAGGATGGAGTGATTATCAACTCAGGCTACGACCGTAAACAGGGAAAGTTTACACTTGATCAAAACTTTAACCAAAATTTAAAAGTAGGAATTACCACTAACTACAGTCTACTTACAGGCTATGGAACTATACCATCGCAATTAAATGGCTCTGATAACCGTACTAGTTTACTAAACAGTGCTTGGGGCTATCGTCCGATTACTCAGGGTAGTTTAGAAGATCTTGAAGAGGAGGATACGGATGAATTGTTTGATCCTACTTCGGCTAATGGCTTGTTTAATCCGGTTACCTCAGCTTTAAACCAGCTAAGAAATCGTAAAAGCACTGTACTCACATCTAATGCCTATGCAGAATATAAATTCTGGCAAAATTTTAAATTGAGAATTACCGGAGGTATTACTCAACAAACCAATAGGAATGAGAATTTCAATAATTCTAAAACCCGTTCGGCGAGTCCTAATACGGTTTCAGGAAGAATAAATGGTGTAAATGGTTCTATTGACGTGATTGAGCGTAACAGTTATCTTAATGAAAACACCTTAAATTATTCAAAACGATTCAACAAGAATCATAAGCTGGATATACTTACTGGTTTCACAATACAAGGTTCAAAATACAATTCAACGGGCATTAGTGCAACTTTTATTCCAAATGAAAGTTTAGGCTTAAGTGGTATAGATGAAGGAATACCCGGTTTTATGACTGCGGCTCTTTCTGAAAATAAACTAGCATCATTTTTAGGTCGTGTTAACTATAATTTTAAATCTAAATATCTATTTACGGCCTCTGTTAGATCAGATGGTTCATCCAAATTTGCCGCAGAAAATCGTTGGAGTTATTTTCCTTCAGGATCTTTTGCATGGCAGCTCGGCAATGAGCCATTCATGAAAAACATCAAATTTATTTCAGAGGCTAAATTGCGTACAAGTTTTGGTGTGACTGGAAATAATCGAGTTTCTGATTTTGCCTCTCTTCCTAAGCTGAGTCTGCAAGCAATCAGTGCGAACGTGACACCCTATTATCCATTTAATAATTCATTAAATAATGGAGCATGGCCATCAGATCTGGGCAATAATTTATTAAGATGGGAAACAACGGAACAGAGTAATATTGGTTTAGACTTAGGACTATTCAATAATCGTTTATCTATTGAGGTGGATGCTTACCGTAAAGTAACCCGCGATTTATTGCTAGATGCCAAATTGCCTCCAAGTATGGGATATTCAAGTGCATTTAAAAATATTGGAAGAGTTAGAAACCAAGGGTTAGAATTTACCTTGAATACAGTCAATGTCGATTCAAAGAATTTTAACTGGAATTCGAATTTTAATATTTCTTTCAATAGAAACGAAATTTTAGGCTTAACAGAGAATCAAACCTCATTATTAACCCTTGTAAACTGGGATAATCAAAGTAATCCCAAATGGCGCGACATACCTGCTTATATTGCTAAAGTTGGCCAGCCAATTGCTCAATTTTATGGGTATATGTGGCAAGGTAACTATCAGTTAAGTGATTTCAATGAAACTAGTCCAGGAGTATATGCACTTAAAAGTGGTGTAGCTACTTACGATTCAAATGTTAAACCAGGCTGGATCAAGTATGAAGACGTTAACGGTGATGGAGTAATAGATAGTAAAGATCTTACTGTTATTGGAAATCCTAACCCCGATTTTATTGGAGGTTTCTCTAATAATTTTAGATATAAAGGATTTGATCTAAACGTGTTTATGCAGTTTTCATATGGTGGCGAGGCGCTTAATGCGAATCGCTTGCAATTTGAAGGAGGTAACGGTACGGCAACGCAAAATCAATTTGCAACGGTGAAAAACGCTTGGACTCTCGAAGACCAAAACAATACTATGTTTAGAGTTGGGGGCCAAGGTCCGCGTGCTTATTCAAGTCGTGTTATTGAAGACGCTTCATTTGTTAGGTTAAAAACAGTTTCGTTTGGTTATAATTTACCATCCAAATATGTAGATAAAATCAAACTTAAGAGTTTAAGGATTTATGCTGCGGCTCAGAATTTATATACCTGGACAAAATACTCAGGTTTAGATCCTGAAGTTTCAACTTTTAGTTCAGCACTTTCACCAGGCTTCGATTATTCAGTTTATCCACGTGCCAAAACTATCACTTTTGGCTTAAATGTTTCATTATAATTATATGGTATTAGTTATGAAAAAATTAAGATATATTTTCTTGAGTTTGGTGCTATTAAGTGCAACATCATGCAAGAAATACTTAGAAACAGTCCCACAAGACTTTATTTCACCAGTAAACTATTATAGCAGTGAGCAAGATTTGAACACAGCACTAGCAGGGGTTTATGATGCTTTTGCTCAAGATGGAACTTATGCCCGAAATTTGGCGCTCGAACTGACAAGTGGAACGGATGAAAGTTTCCGTAAGCGTGATGATGCTACCATTTTTGTGCATAAATATAATCATGATGCTAGTGAAACTCAGTTAGGAGCTACATGGAGACAGCTTTATGATGCAATAAATAGAGCAAACCTACTCTTGGCTAATGTGGATAAGCCTGCAATGGATGAGGTAAAAAGGAAGAATATCAAAGGTCAGGCTTTGTTTTTAAGAGCTCATGCCTATTTTTTATTGGTGAGTTTATGGGGCGATGTGCCTTTAATTGTTGAGCCAGTTGCTTCTGCTATGGAAGTAAACAGAGCCAGAACTCAATCAGCAACAGTTTATGCTAAAATTTTAGAGGATATGACCGCTGCAGAGGGTATGGTCAATGCATTTTCTCATCCTGGCACGATTTCTAAGTCGGCAGTTCAAGGTGTTTTAGCCCGCGTATGTTTAAAAATGGCAGGTTTCCCTCTAAATGATGTTTCTAAATACGCGCTTGCAAAATCATGGGCGGAAAAGGTTATACTTTCAGGCATTCACAGGCTTAATCCAGACTATAAGCAAATATTTATCAATCAGTCTGCCGACTTATACGATCTTAACACCAAAGAATCTATCTGGGAAATTGAGTTTTTTGGTAATAATGTAGGCACCACTAAAGAGGGTGGGCGACATGTTAATCAACAAGCTATTAGGTTTACGGGTGCTGATGCAGGACTAGGGACTGCCGGTTATGGATATGCCGCTATTTCGCCTTCTGCTACCTTGTTTAAAAGTTATGGAACCTCTGCTACATTAAGCGATGTGAGAAGGGATTGGAACATTGCACCATTTAGATATACCTCTAATACTAACTCAACACCTGTTAATCATGCAGCTACGGAATTCTATAATCGTGATTCTGGGAAGTGGAGAAGACAATATGAAGTTGTAATTCCTAAAAGTGCTGACTGGTCGCCAACTAACTTTCCAGCACTCCGTTATGCTGATATCTTACTGATGTATGCAGAGGCAGAGAATGAATTAAGTGGTCCTACGGCACTTGCATTGCAATATTTTAATGCCGTTAGAACAAGAGCAGCAGCTTCTACTACTTATCCAATTGTTGATGCGGCTAACCCATTGGCAGAAGTTAGAGTAGATTCAAAAGAAAACTTTAGAAAAGCAATTATGAGTGAAAGAGCTCGCGAATTAGCATTTGAAGGATTAAGGAAAATGGATTTAATCCGATGGAAAGTACTAATTCCAGTGTTAAAAGCAGTAGAATCAGACATTAAAACATCTGCTTCAACTGCTTTAAAGTATAGCGCAATTGGTTATACGAATGCTGCGGAAAAACATTATTTACTTCCTGTTCCAACGCTAGAATTATCTCTAAATAAGAGTATGACACAAAATCCTGGCTGGTTTTAATTGATAGAAAATATGAAATATTTAAGAACTATATTTTTAGTAACAGCATTATTTATGCTTAATGCTTGTCAAAAGAATGAGGTATTTGAGCCAGCTTATGATGCGGCATCAGAAATTCCCTTTTGGGATAGTCATTTCTATGCTGTAAAAAACAGTGAAGTGAAATTCCTTTTTGATGGTGATGCTGATTTTATCACCTTCTATTCTGGAGAACCCGGTAAGGAGTATCGCTATAAAGATCGTACTACCCTTGCTAATGGTACCGCTACCACGCCCGATAAAGGAACAGCCATAAAAAGTTTTTCAGATAATAAACTGGAAAGCTTTAATTATAAGTATAGCACAGCAGGTGCTTATACTGCCACTTTTGTAGCGACTAACCGCACAAGCTATGGTCCAGCTAAAACAGTGGTGGTGAGTATACCGGTGACGATAATAAATTAATATTAAGACATTATTTTTTAATTTAAATTAAAAATAAATCCAAATGAGAAAATATATACCTCAGGATATTAAAGCAAAAACCTTTTTTCCTTCTTTTTTTATTGCTTTACTGTTAATAATTGCTTCAAAACAAGTTAATGCGCAAACAGCCTTTACAGCTAATTGGCTTTTGAGCTCAGATTTAGTTGCTAATACCACAGGTAATGTTATTGCCCAAAACGCAACTAACCCAGTGTATGTAGCTGGTACTGGAGGTATTTTTGGATCTGCCGTTGCTCATGCTTTTTCAACAAATGGATTAACTGGAACAGGCATTCAGGGCAAATCTGCTTCGACTGCTGAAATATTATTCAATTCCGTTGGCGCTGCTTCTCCAATTACCCCTTATTTAGAGTTTTCTGTAGGGCCAACAACTGCTAACACCATGACGGTTAACACTATATCTTTCAACATAAGTACTCCAAGTGTCACCACATCAGGTAGGGTGATGACAGCTGGCTACTCGGTAGATGGTGGAGCTACTTTTACAGGTCTAACTCCATCTACAACTAGTAGTGGTGCAATAGCCAATGGCGGACCTTTGGCATCTTTGTTTTCCGTTAGTGCAGCTAATGTTTTTTCATTTTCTTTGCCTGCGAGTGTCAATGTTGCAAATGGGAGCTCCTTAAAAATCAGGATTTTGATTTGGAGAAATAATAATTCTGGCAGTAGTGGTTCAGTTTTTACTATCGGTCCCATAAGTATTTCAGGAGTAACAAATGCATCTAGTGGTCCCATAGCTCCAACTCTTGGTACATTAACAGTACCAAGCCCTAAGGTAGTAGGCGATGCTCCCTTTACTTTAACAGATCCAAGTAGTAATAGCACAGATCCAAATGCAACCTTTTCCTATACAAGTAGCAATACTGCTGTTGCAACCACTAGTGGTAAAACTGTTACAATTATTGGTGCAGGGACATCAAGTATTACCGCAACTCAGGCTGCAGGAGGTGCATATGCATCGGGTTCTGCTTCCTCAAGTTTAACAGTTCTTGATGCACCAGAAACTCCCAGTCCACAAACCCTTCCTTACACCCAAGATTTTGGTAATTCTGCATTTAGCATTCTGCCAAACGGATTTGTAGTTTGGCGTACACCAAGTATATTTACAAGTCAATCACA
>JBIHZP010000063.1:0-6985 GCA_044231315.1 Daejeonella sp.
AATTTGGCCAACCGCGGTAAATATGTTTATAGCGACCTCAGTATGTATTTCATGAAAGAAATGGTGGAGCGACAGTCGGGAAAGCCTATGGAAAATTATGTCATGGATCAATTTTATAAGCCATTGGGAATGACTAGGGCCGGTTTTAATCCGCGATTGCGATTCTCAAAGCAAGAGATTATTCCGACTGAAGATGACCAGGTTTTTCGTAAAACATTGTTAGAGGGCTATGTTCATGATCAGGGTGCGGCCATGGTTGGAGGTGTTTCTGGGCATGCGGGACTCTTTTCAAGTTCGAATGATTTGGCTATTTTATATCAGATGCTTTTAAATAGGGGTACCTATGGCGGGACTGAATTTTTTAAACCGGCTACTGTGGATATGTTTACCGCAAAGCAATCGGATGTGAGCCGTAGGGGACTTGGTTTTGATCGTTGGGATCCTGAAAGTACCAAGGGTTATCCTTCTAAATTGGCATCACCACAAACTTTTGGGCATACAGGTTATACTGGGACTTGCGTTTGGGTTGATCCAAAGTATAATTTGGTTTATATTTTCTTATCGAATCGAGTGAATCCGGGTGTAAGTACTAAGCTATTGGATCTTAATATTCGTAGCCGAATTCAGGATGTAATATATGAAGCTATTGGTAATCAAGTGAGTACAGCAAAACTTGATAAGGTTGAATAGCGAATTTTAATTTTGGTCTAATTTTTTTTGCATGTCGCTCCCAGCGTTATGCAAAATCAATTTTATAGAATACCTGCCTTCGAAGCAGGTATTCTTGTTTTATGGCTATTCCCTGCATTTTTGTTAACTTTGTGTTTTGGATAAATCCACTATGAAAATCGGAATTGTATGTTATCCTACCTTTGGAGGTAGCGGGGTGGTAGCCACCGAATTAGGAAAGGCCCTCGCTGATAATGGTCACCAGGTGCATTTTATTACCTACAGGCAACCTGCGCGTCTCGATTTCTTTTCTGAAAACCTCTTTTATCATGAAGTTTCCGTCTCCAATTATCCACTATTTGATTATCCGCCTTATGAACTTGCTTTAGCGAGTAAGTTAGTTGATGTAGTGCGCTTTGAGAAGCTTGATTTGTTGCACGTTCATTATGCCATTCCACATGCTTCGGCAGCATTTATGGCCAAGCAAATTTTGGCAACATTTGGAATACATATTCCTGTGGTTACCACACTACATGGAACCGATATCACCCTTGTGGGGAAAGATCCAACTTATAAACCGGTTGTAACTTTTTCCATTAATCAGTCGGATGGTGTAACCGCCGTATCAGAAAATCTAAAGGAAGATACTTACAAGCACTTTGAAGTTAAAAAAGATATTAAAGTAATTCCTAACTTCATCGATCTGGCACGTTTTAATCTGAAGGCTAAAGATCACTTTAAGCTGGCAATTGCGCCTAATAATGAGCGTGTTGTGGTGCACACTTCCAATTTTAGAAAGGTTAAAAGAACGCAGGATGTAGTTCATATTTTTGAAAAAATTCAAAAAGTGATACCCTCAAAATTATTAATGGTAGGTGATGGCCCTGAGCGTGTGTATTGTGAACAGCTTTGCCGTGATCTTGAAATTTGTGATAATGTTCGCTTTTTAGGAAAACAAGATGCGGTAGAAGAAATTCTTTCTGTTGCCGATCTTTTTATAATGCCTTCTGAGTCGGAGAGCTTCGGACTAGCAGCGCTTGAGGCGATGGCTTGTAAGGTGCCTGTCATCACTTCTGATGCGGGTGGTTTACCAGAGTTGAATATAAATGGGGTCACCGGATTTATGGATCAGGTAGGAGATATTGAAGCCATGGCCGCGCATGCTATTTTTATTCTTGAAGATGATGTAAAATTGGCAGCTTTTAAAGAAGGGGCCTTAAATCGTGCAAAGGAGTTTGAGTTGAGCCTAATTGTCCCAATTTACGAGCAATATTATAAAGATGTTATTGCGAGTGCATCTAGATTATAGTTTAGAATTTAATTTTCATTTCCATAAAAAAAAGCCTTTCAGATTATCCTGAAAGGCTTTTTTAATGCAATATTTATTCAATTATTTCTTTGTTGGTGGGGGTGGCGGAGCTAATGCTTTCGCGGGTATTATATTTACCATTTCTATCTCAAATATAAGTGGAGAATATGGAGGAATACCTTGATTTCCTTGTTCGCCATAAGCTAAGCTTGATGGTAATATTAAAGTTGCTTTCGCGCCTTTTGTTAAAAGCATTAAACCTTCTTCAAATCCAGGGATAGAGCTGTTCATTCCAACTGGGAGTTTAAGAGGCTCATAAGGGCGTTGTGGATTGAATGTGCCGCTCTTTTTAGCTACTTCTGGTAGGCTTGTATCAAATACCTTTCCGCTTAAGAACATTCCTGTATAATTAACAAGAACAGTATCTCCAGGATTAGCTTTAGCACCGCTTCCCTCTGTAGTAATTACATAATTTAAACCTGAAGCACTCACCGTTGGCTTTAAGCTTTTCGATGCTACATAAGCTTTGATTTTTTTAACCTCACTAGTTTTAGCGATATCCATTTCTGCTTTTAAATATGCATCGATTTTCACGCGGAAAAGACTATCGTTTAAATTGCCTTTAGGAATTACTTTGTCGATTTTAACGGTGTAAACTAAGTATTTCTTGGTAGTATCTGAAGGCATTGGGCGACCCATTTTCTGTACCATTGAGTCGATATTGATTTTGAATGTAGCGCTATCGCCTTCACTCAAAAGACTTAAAGCAGCAAAAAGATCACCTTTGAAAACAGATTTTTCTTTAACCATTAAAGAAGGACGGTCATAATCGTATGAACTATACAATACAGAATCACCTTCAGTTTTTTCAATCGCTTTAAAAGCTATGAAATCACCTTCTTTAATTGTTTCACCAGCTTTGTCGGTGTGGATCTTATATAACATGTCTCCTTCACCTTTTTCGAAATTTTTGCAGGCGGTTAATCCCGTAACTGCAAGTCCTAATACGATTACTAATTTTTTCATCTTGAGATATACATTTGTTTTTTAATGATTCTACCAAGAGTTGTATTTTACTCTTGATGTCCTCTTTTTGGGTTTATTCGTTTGTTATTTATTTGCTATTTATGTTAAATTATTTTTTCAATCTGCTATTTTACTAAAAGAGATTTGAATTCCGGCAAAATTACATTAAACTTTTCCCTTACTGCATCTATTTTTTCATTTGATATTCCTCCAGATGCATTTTTATGGCCTCCACCACTGAAATATTTTTTACAGATTTCATTGGCCGGAAAATCGCCGATAGAGCGTAAAGATAGTTTAACAACATTTTGGCGCTCAATAATTAAGGCCGCTAAACGTATCCCACTGATGGATAGCGCATAATTGACAATGCCTTCTGTGTCACCAGTATTTACTTGAAACTCTTCCAGCTCCTCCTTAGTAATTACTATTATAGCCGTATTGTATTCTGGCAAGACTTCCAATTTATTTAAGAGGCAATGGCCCAAGAAACGTAACCTGCTTATTGAGAAATCATCGTAAACCAATTGATGTATGAGTGTATTATCTGCGCCACATGCTATCAAATCTGCAACAATTTGGTGAACATGTGCCGTTGTTGAGCGAAAACGGAATGATCCTGTATCGGTCATGATTCCGGTATACAAGCAAGAGGCAACATCCTTATTTAAAAGTTTGTGATCGCCCATCACATCTACAATAAACTCATAGACTAAATGTGCAGTAGAGCAAGCACTAGTGGTCCATAATCGATAATCTTCAAAACCTTCGGGTTCTAAATGATGATCAATCAAGACTTTTTTTGCTTTTGATTCACGCACGAAATCACCTAATTCATAGATTCTGGTGAGCGAATTGAAATCTAAACAGAAAATAATATCCGCATTAGCGATAAATTCTTTCGACTTTTCCTCCTCCTCAGTAAATATCATCACTTCAGAATTACTCGGCATCCAATGTAAAAAATTGGGGTAGTCGGTAGGGGTAATCACCTTAATCTGGTGTCCCTTCTGGATCAGATAATTGTATAAACCCAAAGAGGATCCCATTGCATCACCATCCGGTTTGGGATGAGTAGTGATGACAATGCGCTTAGGTTCAGCTAAAAATTCTTTTAAATGGCTTATTTCCAACATGTGAGTTCCAAAGGAATGCAAAGCTATTAAAAATACTGATTTTGTTGGTCTGATTTTTTAAAATCCTTTAGCCTTTGATTTATTAGCTGTACTTTTGCTCCAATTTTGAAATAATAAGATGGCAACGAACAGAACTTTTACAATGATTAAGCCCGATGCTGTAGCCAATGGCCACACCGGAGCTATTTTGAATGACCTTATTAAAGGCGGATTTAAAGTGATTGCTTTAAAGTACACGCGCTTGAGTAAGGATATCGCTGGACAGTTTTATGCGGTTCACAGTGAGCGTCCTTTTTACAAGGATTTGGTCGACTTCATGTCCTCCGGACCAATAGTAGCAGCAATTCTTGAAAAAGATAATGCGGTGGAAGATTTCCGTAACCTTATTGGCGCAACTGACCCATCAAAGGCGGAGCCTGGAACAATTCGCAACAAGTACGCAAAATCTATTGATGCCAATGCGATTCACGGGTCTGACTCTGACGAAAATGCACAAATTGAAGGAAGCTTTTTCTTCACTGCATTTGAGCGTTTCTAATAAAAACTAATGATTCGCCCTGAAGGATGTACAAAAATTCAGGGCGAATATTGAAATTATACCATGAAAATCTTCCAAACTCGTTACCTTATTTTTTTTCTGGTGATGTTGATCATTCCAGGAGCAGTTTCCTATTTTGGGGGTTGGGATACTAATTTGGATTATTTATTTGCACTTAAAGCATTCTCCATTGCTTTCTTTATGACTGTTTTATACTATTTGTTAGTAAAAAACTATAGCGAACGGAAGCGATAAACTAGAGAAAAATTATCTCATCGATAATGCTCGATCCAGCACGTTCATTCATTTTTTCGATGATATCTGAGCGCATCATCATCAAATCATTTTTTATTACTGCAGATTCCAGTCGGATAAATAATTTTCTATTGCGGATAAAAATATCTTTAGTTCGGTTAGCAACTGCCTTTCCCATCATTTCGGGCCAAGCAACAATTAGCGCAGTTTCATCAACTTTTCGTCGCAGCTTATAAACCTGTAGCATTTGCTCAATGGCATCCTTTAGCGATCTGTCGTTTGTGCGGCTCATGTTTATTTTGCTCTAGTTTTAAATTCCTATAAAATTATGAAACAACAATAGCTCCTTTGTCGATGTCAACAATATTCACCGATACATTTAAGGCACTAAAAATCTCTTCGATTCTTTTTCTGCTGGTGTCGGTAATAAATATCTGTCCGAAATCCTTATCAGATACCATCTTCATTAATTTTTTAGTGCGGGCATCATCTAATTTATCAAAAATATCATCTAGAAGCAAAAGAGGCTCAAAGCCTTTTTGTTTGTGAAGAAAGGTGTATTGAGCAAGCTTCAGAGCAATTAAAAATGATTTTTGTTGGCCCTGGGAACCGAATTTTTTTAGAACCATTCCATGAATGGTAAAACTCAACTCATCTTTATGAATACCACTTGAGGTACGCTCCAGAATCCGGTCGCGTTCACTATTCTTGCGTAATATTTCAGAAAAACTACTCGTTAATAGCGGTGAATCATAGACCAATTCCACTTGTTCGGCATCTTCACTGAGGTATTGGTAGTGTTTGTTGAAAATATCCCGAAATTCAATCATGAAGGACTTTCGTTTTTCGAAAATCTTATTCCCCGACAGAATCAGCTGCTCATCATAGATTTCCATCAATGCCGTATCATATTTTCCTGAAACTGAGATCTGCTTAAGAAGGGCATTTCTGTTCAGGAGGCTTTTGTTGTAGATAATCAGCTCGTCGAGGTAATGGCTATCGGTTTGGGAAATGACATTATCTATAAATCTCCTGCGTTCTTCACTGCCTTCAATAATTAAACTAATGTCGTTGGGTGAGATCATCACCAAAGGAAAAATACCGATGTGGTCTGCCAAACGTTGATATTCCTTTTTATTGCGCTTGAATTTCTTTTTCTGATTGCGTTTTAATCCGCAGTAAATAAGCTCGTCTTTTTCATCTTTTTGGAAAGTGCCTTGAATCATGAATACATCTTCACCTTGTTTAATCTGCTGACTATCAATTGGATTGAAATAGCTTTTACAGAGGGATAGGTAATGTATCGCGTCGAGAATATTGGTTTTCCCGGCCCCGTTATTTCCTGTAAAAGCGTTTACAGTATCCGAGAAGCTTAATTCAGCTTCAGAATAATTCTTGAAATTTATAACGGATATTTTTTGGAGCCACATAGGGATACTTACAGAACACTAAACAACAAATTTACTCTTTTGCTTTCTTTGATTCTACAATTCTCCATGTTTTTTAGTCCAATTCAAAAAGATTTTATTTTATTGAATAAAAAAATCATTCTGGCAATCACCAAGCCCTATTCTTTTTAAAAAATTCATTCTGTTCATTTAAAACTTGAAACTTAGACTGAAAAATGTATTTTTGCGGGATTGTTTTATTAAGAGCGTTCACAATTTTTAAAATACCAATGTCTAAAGATCAAAAAGTTAACATCACTGAAGCTGACAATCAGCTTGGAAAAACAGGTAAATTTGTACAAGAAAATACAAAAAGCCTAGCTGTAATTGCTGCTGCCATTATTGGTTTAGTACTTTTATACGTTGGATACCAAAACTTCTACTTAGCTCCAAGAGCTGAGAAGGCAGCCAATGAAATGTACAAAGCAGAAGAATATATGGCAACTGATTCCTTAAAAGACAGAGCTATTTCTGGCGATGGATCTTATCCAGGCTTTGAAAAGGTTGTTGAAGAGTATACAAATACTAAGTCTGCTAACCTTGCCAATGCATACCTTGGTGGTTTATATTTACAAAAAGGCGAATTCCAAAAAGCAGCTGATGC
>JBIHZP010000064.1:0-6814 GCA_044231315.1 Daejeonella sp.
GCCCGTAAAAAGTCATCATTTTGGCTAATCACATCATTTTTATTAATTGCGCTTATTGGACAACAGTCCGACGTTCAAGCCCAATACTTTGGCCAAAACAAGGTAAGGTATAAAAACTTGAAGTTTAAGGTGTATGAAACACCGCACTTCGATCTCTATTATTATCTTAAAAATGATGAACTTGTACAACGTTTTGCTAAGGAAGCTGAAGTTTGGTATGAACTACACCAGCAAGTATTTAGAGACACCTTTTTTAAGAAAAACCCATTCATTCTTTATTCCAACCACCCTGATTTTCAGCAAACAACAGCATTAAGTGGAGAGATTGGTGTGGGTACGGGTGGTGTTACGGAGGGACTGAAAAATAGGGTAATCATGCCAATTTCTCAGGTAAATCATCAAACAAGACATGTTTTGGGACATGAATTGGTGCATGCTTTTCAGTATCATTCTTTAATTGATGGTGATTCTACAAATTTAGAAAATATAGGAAACCTTCCCCTGTGGATGGTTGAGGGAATGGCCGAATACCTTTCTGTGGGAAAGAAAGATGCCTATACTTCCATGTGGATGCGCGATGCTTTCTTAAATAAAGATATTCCAACGCTTAAAGATTTAACAGAATCGAATAAATATTTCCCTTATCGTTACGGACAGGCATTTTGGTCGTACATTGGCTCCACTTATGGAGATACAGTAATTGTTCCTTTATTTAAGGCAACTGCAAAATATGGCTATCAGATGGCCATCAGAAGGACCTTTGGATACGATGATAGAACATTATCAAGTTTATGGAAAACAAGTATCGAAAATACATACCGTCCTTATCTAAAGGATACTGCTCAGGTACCAATTGGTAGAAAAATAATTGATGAGAAGAACGGGGGCGCTAATTATAATGTTGCTCCTTCCATTTCTCCAGATGGAAATTTTGTAGCTTTTCTTTCCGAGCGAGATCTCCTCAGCATCGACCTCTTTCTTGCGGATGCAAAGACAGGTAAAATCATCAGAAAACTATCCAGTAAGGCTAAAAGTGGTGATATTGACGAATATAATTTCATTGAATCCACAGGTGCTTGGTCGCCAGACAGTAAAAAATTCGCCTTTAGTGTATTCAGTGCCGGCGTAAATAAATTGGTTATTATTGATGTTTCCAATGGGCGAACTCTTGCCACTGAAGCCATGGGTAAAGTTGAAGAGTTCAGCAATATTACCTGGTCGCCAAATGGGGATGATATTGCATTTTCGGGATTAAGTGAAGGGCAAAGTGATCTTTACGAATACAATATCCGCGAAAAAACATTAAACCAGTTGACCAATGATAAATATTCGGATTATCATCCTAGCTATTCAAAAAATGGTCAGACTATCGTATTTAGCACCGACCGTCAAACACTAGATCAAGCAAGTGTGAGTGTAGACATTTCTTTGAATTTGGCTACTATCGACGTGGTAACAAAAAGAATTAATGATATCACTCTATTTACAGGAGCAAATAATCTAAATCCTCAATATTCTGCGGATAATAGGAGTATTTACTTTCTTTCAAATAGAGATGGATTTAGAAATCTATATCGCTATTCATTAATTAAAAAAACCGTAGAGCAATTAACTGATTATTTTACAGGCATCAGCGGGATTACAGAATATTCACCAGCATTAAGTGTTTCGGCTAATGATGATATCATATACTCTTATTATAGAGCGCAAAAATATACCATTTACAATGCTAAAGCAGAAGAATTTACCCCTGTACTAGTAGGAAATGAAGATTTAAATTTTGATGCAGCAATGCTACCTCCCTTTAAGTCGGTCGGGGTAAATATTATCAATGCTAATCTCCAAAACTTTGATCGTTTTGAAAAAATTCCAGAAGAATCAATAAAAACTATTCCTTATCAGCCTAAGTTTAAGCTTGATTATCTGTCTAGCAATGGCGTTGGCGCCTCGGTTGGTCGTTTTGGCACTGGTTTATCAAGTGGTATCCAAGGCGTTTTTAGTGATATCCTTGGGAGGAATCAAATATTCGCTACTGCTGCAGTAAATGGAGAGATTTATGATTTTGGAGCCCAGGTAGCTTATGTTAATCAGCAGAGTAGAATAAATTGGGGAGTGGTGGGATCTCATATTCCTTATGTTTCTGGCCAAGTTAGTGCAGCGGTTGAAAATATTCCAGGCGTCGGACTAACCTATATCGAACGTTTTGATATTATCCGCACATTTGAAGATCAATTTTCAGTTTTTGGCTCATACCCATTTTCAAAAAACCATCGATTTGAAGCTGGAAGTGGAATTTCAAGATATAGCTATCGCATAGATCGTTTTAATAATTATTACGATTACAATCTGGGGTATCAAATTGGAACGGATCGTGAAAAGCTATCAAACGAAAAGGCTTTAGAAACCTATGGAGTAGCTTTCGACCCTTTCACTACTATTCAGTTTAATGCTGCCTTTGTGGGTGATAATTCCTTCTCTGGAGTTACTGCACCACTTTCTGGTTTCAGATACCGTGTGGGATTAGAAAGTTATCAAGGCGACTTTAAGCTAAATGCATTAACCATTGATGGTAGACGATATGTTCGCGTAAAACCTGTAACCTTCGCCGCAAGACTTTATACTTATACCAGATTTGGAAGAGATGAGAGCAGGTTATTTCAAATGTATGCTGGATATGGCTATTTAATTCGCGGCTATGAAGCAAATTCATTTTATAGAAATGGATCTCAAACAACGGATGGATTTGATATCAATCAATTAGTAGGATCAAGAATTGCAGTTGCCAATTTTGAAGTACGAATTCCATTTACTGGTCCGAAAAAATTAGCCGCTATTGAGTCTAAATTCCTGTTTTCTGATTTAAACGTATTTTTCGACATGGGATTAGCCTATGATAATGATTCCAAAGTAGCATTCAGATCTACACCTCAACAAGTTGGTGGTGCAAATGGATATCTCGAACGTATTCCTGCCATGAGTGCCGGAGTATCTTTAAGAGTAAACGTATTCGGTTACTTTGTATTAGAACCTTATTATGCCATACCCTTCCAAAGGAAAGATGTTAGCTTGGGAATATTTGGTTTAACCTTTGCACCGGGTTGGTAATAATAATAAGCGACTCATTAATCGCTTGTTATTATTGTTCAGATAATTTAAATCAATAATTATTCTGTGTAAATTAAGCCAACATTTACATGATATAATTTTAATAGTAACAATCATTAAAGCAAAGACAATGAAAGCACTTTTAAGTATCGCTGTATTAGTTTTTCTCGTAACGAGCAGTAGCTGCGGACAAAGCAAGTCTAAGAATGCTCAAGAGAGCAATAAGAAATTAATATTCCCCATACAAAAATCTGAAGAAGAATGGAAAAAGGTTTTAAGTCCCCAGACCTTTGAAATAATGGTGAAGAGAGGCACAGAAGCTCCTTTCAAAAATGCCTTCAACAGCAATAAGCAAAAAGGAATTTACGTAAGTGCAGCAACAGGCGAGCCATTATTTAGTTCTGACGATAAATATGAATCAGGTAGCGGCTGGCCGAGCTTCACCAAAGCAATTAAAGAGGGTGTTATTACTGTGGTTAAAGACAATAGCCATGGCATGACCCGTGATGAGATTATTGAAACCAAAACAGGATTGCACCTGGGTCACGTTTTTAATGATGGCCCAAGAGAAAAAGGTGGCAAACGCTATTGCATGAACTCGGCTGCCCTCAAATTCATCAAAAAATAATTAGGATAAACTGCTAAATGAAGCACGCATAGGCTGTATACCCGAGACCATTATTTGCTCAAAATCTAAGCCAATGGTTAAATCTATCCAGTCTGGATTCACCGCCCTGATTAAACGATCTTTCTGTATGCGAGTAAACTTATTGATTAAATTAAAGCGTTCTTTAGCAGAAACTTCAGAGCTTAACTCTTCAAAATATACGAGCCTTGTCAATTGTTGACCGGCATCAAAAAATAAATTAGGCATTTGCCTATAAAAGGTCATTGTTTTCATCAAGTCGGTACTCATACCCACATGGATACTATTACGGTTACGGTCGGTAACTAAATAAACAAATTTCTTAGTTTTCATGGTAGGCTTAGATAGGATCGGCATAATTTTAAATTTAATTTTTAGTTCCAATAATAATTGCTAATTTTATGAGCATAAATTTACTAACAATTTTAGTATTTCCAAATTTATTTTTAAAATGGCAAACATTTCTTCCAACCTTAAGTACCTACGTAAGAAAAAAGGACTTACACAGCAACAATTTGCAGACACACTTGATATTAAACGCTCACTAGTTGGAGCTTATGAAGAAGATCGCGCAGAACCTAAATATGAATTACTAAAAAAATTCGCAGAATTTTATAATTTATCAATGGATGAACTCATTAATGAGCGCATAGATGATAAGTGGAAAGCTAAACCAAAGGCAGATCCTGCAAACATTAGAGTATTAAGTATTTCGGTAGATAGTCAAGATAGAGAAAACATTGAGTTAGTCCCGGTAAAGGCCAGCGCAGGTTATTTAAATGGCTATGGTGATCCCGAATATATATCGGAGCTTCCTAAATTCCACTTGCCGATGTTCCGTCAAGGCACCTACCGTGCCTTTGAAATTAAAGGTGATTCCATGCTCCCACTACAATCAGGAACGGTGGTTGTTGGTGAATATTTAAGCAATTGGAATGATCTTAAACCGGGTGATACCTATGTTGTAATTAGCAAGAGTGATGGTATTGTTTATAAGCGTGTGGGAAATAAATTCAAAGAAAATAAAGCTTTAAAATTAATTTCCGACAATCCAGTTTATGAGCCTTATACCATTTCAGGAGACGATGTTTTAGAGATCTGGAAGGCAAAGGCTTACATCAGCACCGATTTCCCTGATCCAGCACCTGAACCTACCTTAGAAACGCTTACAAGTATGGTTTCACAAATGCAAAAATCTATTTCCAATTTGGATAGGAATAAGAATTAAAGGAATATAAAATAAAAGATTTTAAACCTTTTTAACTTTAAATCATCTATCTGTATATACAAACACATATAGATATGAAAAAAATATTGATTATTACAGGCTTATTACTAGGATTAGTAGGCGTTGTTTATTCGCAAAATACTCCATTAAGAAAAGGTCATGATTCGGGCAAACCTCATCGTGAAATGAAATCTTCAGAAGAACGTGCTAAAATGAGTACAGAGGTTTTGGAAAAGAAATTAAATTTAACTCCTGAGCAGAAGGAAAAAGTTTATGCACTTCAACTAGATCGCAGCAATAAGATGGGCAAAATGCAGGAAGCTGATGCTACAGCCAGAAAAAACCAAATGGAAAACCGTAAGGGATTAATGGCTGAGGGAGAGAAAAAAATGAATAAAATCCTTACTGAAGAGCAGCAAAAAACTTTTAAGGAGATGAAAACAAAAGGCAAAGAACGCATGAAGGAACAACATAAACGTCCAATGCAAAGGTCAAGAAAAAATTAAATACACTTATTATTCATTTCTAAGAAAAGCGATCTAATTAGATCGCTTTTCTTATTTTTAAAGAAAAAATAAACTTGAAAAGTATTCATAAGTTCATTTCGGAAAGTTTAAAGCAGCGGAAAGATAATAACTCATTGCGTACGCTAAAAACAGAGAATAATTTAATCGATTTTTGCTCTAACGATTATCTTGGATTTGCTCATTCAATCAGTTTTCAAAAAATCTTTGAGGAGGAATTAAAAAAGTATCCACACTACCAAATGGGTTCCGGAGGTTCACGTTTATTGGCTGGCAATTCATTATTTGCAGAAGAACTTGAACAAGAAATAGCTGACTTCCATCAATCGGAGGCCTCGCTCCTCTTTAATTCGGGTTATGATGCTAACATAGGAATATTCTCTTCCATCCCACAAAGAGGCGATACCATCATAACAGATGAGTATATTCATGCTTCAATAATTGATGGTGTTCGATTGAGTCACGCTACACGATATGTTTTTAAGCATAATGATTTGGAGAACTTAGAACAAAAATTAAAACTATCCAAAGGCAAAATATTCATTGTGGTAGAAAGCATTTATTCGATGGATGGTGATCAAGCTCCCTTAAAAGAGATAGCCAATTTAGCACATAAGTACGATGCTGCCTTAATTGTAGACGAGGCCCATGCAACAGGCATCTTCGGAGAAAAGGGTAAAGGTTTAGTTTATGAATTAGGCTTGTGTGAACTTGTTTTTGCTAGGATTATCACCTTTGGAAAAGCTTTGGGAACGCATGGTGCGGCAGTTTTAGGAAACAATGAATTAAGGAGCTTCTTAATTAATTTTTCAAGATCATTCATTTATACCACTTCGGCTTCTTTTTTAAGTCATTTAGCCATTAAATGCGCTTATCAGCATCTGAAGAACAAAGACCATCAATCAGCTCTTCATGGGCGAATAAAATACTTTAGACAGAATATTGATTCGAAAATTAAATTATTAGGCAGCCATTCAGCCATACAAATTATTCTTGTTCCGGGAAATACTGAAGCTAGAGAAACAGCCCTAAAAATTCAAGAAGCAGGCTTTGATGTAAGAGCCATATTAAGTCCCAGTGTTGCAAAAGATAGCGAGCGACTAAGAATATGCTTGCATAATCACAATACCATGGAAGATATTAGCAATTTATGTATCAGTTTAAATCAAATAATTAAATGAGACCCCTATTTATAAGTGGAATTGGAACAGAAATAGGCAAAACAATCGCATCGGCTGTTTTGGTTGAGAATTTACAAGCAGATTATTGGAAACCTATACAATCAGGCGAACTAGACAATAGCGATAGTAT
>JBIHZP010000065.1:0-6608 GCA_044231315.1 Daejeonella sp.
TGCGATTAAATACCTTAAACCCGGCAAGCCTCTTATTTACATCACCTGCTCTGTTTTTAGAGAAGAAAACGAAGAAGTGGTAAATTATCTTGTTTCAGAACACAACATGAAGCTGGAGAGCTTAGAATTGATAAAGGGCTATACCAAAAAGGCAGACACGATGTTTGTTGCGCGATTGGTAAGTTAGGGACATTCACGAATTTAGGGACATTCATAATTGCTTGGGACGTTCATAATTGCTTGGGACATTCATAATTGCTAGGGACAAGTCTCGACTTGTCCCTACTATAGACCTGTATTATTCCTAAACAACTTGATTGCAATTGCCAAAAGAATGATTCCAAATGCTTTTCGCATGATGTTTAATCCTGTTTTACCTAAAAGTTTTTCTAGGAAAAGGGTATTTTTCAAAACGATATAAACAAAAATCATGTTTATAATGATCCCAACAATAATGTTCTGAGTTGCATATTCTGATTTTAAGGACAAGAGTGTGGTAAGTGTTCCAGAACCAGCAATTAGTGGAAAGGCTAAAGGGACAATTGAGGCAGTTTCAGCTGCTTCTTCACGGAAAAAATTAATTCCTAAAATCATTTCCATGGCAATAATGAAAATCACTACAGAACCAGCTATCGCAAAAGAGGAAACGTCTAATCCGATGATATTAAGCATTTCCTCTCCAATAAATAGGAATAAAATCATGAGCAGTAATGCGACAACAGAGGCTTTTTCGGATTGGATATGACCTACTTTATTACGTAGAGAAACAACAATAGGAATTGAACCAAGAATATCAATGATTGCAAAAAGAATCATTGTGACTGAAAGAATCTGTTTATAATTGAAATTATCTATGAACATTTTTTGTTTCCTGAAATTAAGATATGAAGATATAAATTACCTTAAGTAAAAAAGGTTTCAGAACTTTCTGAAACCTTTTTTAATATTAATTTAATATAAATGATTATTCTCTATTTTTTTCAATAATCTCCCCGTCTCTTAAAAGACGAATTTTACTATTTCTTTTGCCGTAAATGAAATAGATAACAACACCTATAGCCATCCAGATTCCTAAACGATACCAGCTTTCTGCTGGTAAAGTGTACATTAAATACACGCAAACTACTATACCCATAATTGGTACAAAAGGAACCCAAGGAGTTCTGAAGGGTCTATGTGCATTTGGAAGTGTTTTACGAAGTACCATGATGCCGATACAAACCAATGAGAATGCAAAAAGAGTTCCGATACTTACCATATGCCCTAGGTCTGAAACTGGTACAAGACCTGCAAATAGACTAACAAAAACTAGGAAAAAGAGATTTGTTTTCCATGGTGTACGGAAGCTTGGGTGAACAGCAGAAAAGAATTTCGGAAGTAATCCATCTTTTGCCATGGTGTAAAAAACACGAGATTGACCCATTAACATGACCAAAATTACGGAGGTATAACCTGCAAGAATGGCAATAATTAAGGCATCTTGTAAGTAAGTATAACCTGTCATTGCAAAGGCTGTGGCTGCGGGTTTTGCATCACCTGCAAAGTCTTTGTAATTTACAAGTCCTGTCATTACATGTGCAAAAAGTACATAAAGAATGGTACATACCACAAGGGATCCTAGAATACCTATTGGCATGCCCTTTTGAGGGTTTTTTGCTTCTTGTGCTGCTGTTGAAACGGCATCAAAGCCAATAAAGGCAAAGAATACCACTGCGGCACCTGTAGAAATTCCTGACCAACCAAAATTTTCGAATTTACCTGTGTTTTCAGGAATGTATGGAACATAATTATCTGGGTTGATATGGCTCCATCCTAATATGATGAACATCAACACAACTGCAACTTTTAAAACTACCAGGAAGTTATTCATGTTTGCAGATCCTTGAGTTCCACGAATCAATATCAGAGATAAAATACTAACAATGAATATTGCGGGTAGATTAATTATACCACCATCAATTACAGTTCCATCTCCTAGTTTCATAGTTTCCCATGGAGATACAATATATTCATGCGGAAGATTAATATTGTATTTGTGAAGGAGTTCTAAAAGATATCTCGACCAGCTTACGGCTACAGTTGCTGCACCTAAAGCATATTCAAGTACTAAGTCCCATCCAATAATCCATGCCATAAACTCACCCATAGTAGCATAAGAATAGGTATATGCACTTCCAGCAACCGGAATCATGGATGCAAATTCTGCGTAGCAAAGTCCGGCGAATGCACAAGCAAAAGCTGCAAGAGCAAAAGAAATAGTTACTGCCGGACCAGCATTTTCAGCTGCAGCAATTCCTGTTAATGAAAATAGTCCCGCACCAATAATTGCACCTATCCCTAAAGCAACCAGATTTACACTGCTCAACGATCGTTTTAATGTGCCTTCACCAGTTTGGTTTGATTCGAACATTAACTGTTCGATGGATTTTTTGTGGAACATACGAATTTGTTTGTTAAATATTTTTTTGTAAATTTTGATTTAAACTGAAATCAAACGTAATTAATTAAAATGGGAAAATGAAACACGAATGTGTATTCCATAAATTAATTATTCTAAATAAAATGATATTCAATATTAAAAATTTGTTTATACAATGCAGAAGGGAATTCAAAATGAATTCCCTTCTGCATTTTTGTTATCTTTTGATAGTATCAGTTGTGTTTACAATAGTATCAATGATGGTATTTCCAGCTTGATCCTCAGTTTTGATCACTTTGATCTCCTTTGTTACCTCTACAGTAACTTTATGACTTACACCTTCTGAAATATGTGGTGCGATAATCAAGGATACAATTGACATTAATTTGATCAAAATATTCATTGATGGACCAGATGTGTCTTTAAAAGGATCTCCAACTGTATCACCAGTTACAGATGCTTTATGTGGTTCAGATTTTTTGTAATACATCTCACCATCAATTTCAACACCTTTTTCGAAAGATTTTTTAGCATTATCCCAAGCACCACCGGCATTCGACTGGAACATACCCATCAAAACACCAGATACGGTTACACCTGCTAATAATCCGCCTAAAACCTCAGGACCAAAAGAAAAACCAATAATAATAGGAACGATCAAGGCAATTGCTCCTGGTAACATCATTTCACGAATAGATGCTTTAGTTGAAATAGCTACACATTTGTCATATTCAGGCTTTGCTTTATATTCCATGATACCAGGGATCTCGCGGAATTGTCTACGAACCTCATTCACCATGTCCATGGCAGCTCTACCAACTGCAGAGATACATAGAGCAGAGAATATAAAAGGAATCATTCCTCCTACAAATAGTCCTGCAAGAACGTCAGCTTTATAAATATCAATACGATCAATTCCAGAAACACCCACAAATGCTGCAAATAAAGCTAGGGATGTTAATGCCGCTGAGGCGATAGCAAAACCTTTTCCTGTTGCAGCAGTTGTATTACCTACAGCATCAAGGTTATCCGTACGGTCTCTAACTTCTGGAGGTAAACCACTCATTTCAGCAATACCACCTGCATTATCCGCAATCGGACCAAAAGCATCGATTGATAATTGCATGGCAGTAGTTGCCATCATTCCTGCTGCAGCAATCGCTACACCATAAAAACCTGCAAAATAGAAAGAACCATAAATACCTGCAGCAAGCACAAGAATTGGAGCCACTGTGGATTCCATTCCTACTGCTAAACCTGAAATGATATTAGTAGCGTGTCCTGTTGAAGATTGCTTAATGATACTTAAAACAGGGCGTTTACCCATTGCAGTATAATATTCTGTAATTAAACTCATTAATGTCCCTACAACTAGTCCCACAACAATAGAATAAAATACATCCATGCTATTGAAGGAAATAGCTCCTTCTTTTAAAACGCCACCAACCATATCTCTACTCATGAACATTTCTCCTGTAGGAAGCATCCATTTTACTGCGAAGAAAGAAACTATTGCGGTTAAAATTATAGAAGACCAATTACCCATGTTCAAAGCATTTTGAACACTATCTGTTTCTTTGCTAATTTTCACGAAGGTAGTAGCGATGATTGATAGTATCAATCCTAAACCTGCAATAAGCATTGGTAATAGGATAGGAGCAATACCTCCAAAATTATCGATTGAAACTATTTCGCGACCTAAAATCATGGTTGCCAAAATGGTAGCTACATAAGAACCAAATAAATCGGCACCCATACCTGCAACATCACCAACGTTATCACCAACGTTATCAGCAATAGTTGCTGGGTTTCTAACATCATCCTCAGGAATACCTGCTTCAACTTTACCTACAAGATCGGCACCTACATCGGCAGCTTTAGTATAAATACCACCACCCACACGTGCAAATAACGCAATTGACTCAGCACCAAGTGAAAAACCAGCTAGAACTTCAAGAGCTTTTTCCATCTCTTTTCCGTTTACACTACCTCCGGCATTAACAACATATACGGTGTAGAAAACTATAAATAAGCTTCCTAAACCCAATACTGCTAGTCCGGCAACACCAATACCCATCACACTACCAGCAGTGAATGAAACTTGAAGTGCTTTTGCTAAGCTAGTACGTGCAGCTTGTGTGGTACGAACGTTTGCTTTTGTAGCAATGTTCATTCCGATATATCCTGCTAAGGCTGAGGTAAATGCTCCAATCAAAAAGGAAATTGAAATAACCCAACTTGAGGTTTCAACCAAAGTACCCGAATAAGCCAATAATATTGCTGCAATTGCTGAAAAATAACCTAATACTTTCCACTCTGCCTTTAGAAAAGCCATTGCACCATCTGCAATATAACCTGAAAGACGTTGCATGTTTTCATCGCCAGCATCTTGCTTTGTTACCCAGGCCGACTTTATAGCCATTATAAGGATACCAAAAACACCCATCAAGGGTATTAAATAAATCAAATTGTCTTGTAAAAACTCCATGGATATTTATCTGTTTATATAAAATATATTTCTAATACAATCGGCAAAAATAGCAGGCTTATTCTATTATTCAAATTTTGAAATTCAGAATGTTTGTCCTTTTACTCCCATTTCTTATATTTTTGAACTTAATACTCTGATTAATAAGTATTTAATAAATTATTTTATTTATCATTTTGTTTATCTTTTTTATTGAAGAATGATTATTTAGATTTTTAACAATCTTTATTGTACACGGATTTATTTTTTAATGTATGTTTATTCTTTGAAAAAAACTGATTACTATGAATGAAACTCTAGACCAAAATGAAATGAAGCGTGAGTTAGGTCTGCTTGATGCGACTTTATTAGTTGCTGGAAGTATGATTGGCTCAGGAATTTTTATCGTTGCTGCCGATATTACTCGAAACGTAGGCTCTGGCGGATGGTTAATAGCCGTTTGGCTGATTACGGGATTAATGACTTTAATTGCAGCGCTCAGTTATGGCGAGTTGAGTGCAATGTTCCCAAAGGCTGGTGGACAGTATGTTTATCTTAAAGAGGCTTATAATCCTCTAGTTGGCTTTTTGTATGGTTGGAGTTTCTTTGCGGTTATTCAAACCGGTACAATTGCGGCTGTTGGGGTTGCTTTTTCCAAGTTTACCGCCTATCTCTGGCCGCAAGTAAGTGAAGATCTCATTCTTTTATCGATGGGATCCTTCAAAAT
The DNA here is from genome assembly GCA_044231315.1 of Daejeonella sp. GTDB lineage: Bacteria > Bacteroidota > Bacteroidia > Sphingobacteriales > Sphingobacteriaceae > Daejeonella. The sequence continues at coordinate 5,614 of JBIHZP010000065.1, forward strand.
TTCTGCTGCACAAATTTTAGCCATTGCCACAATAATCTTGTTAACTTATATTAATACAAAAGGAGTGAAGGGTGGTAAAATGATTCAGACTTCCTTTACGCTGACTAAGTTATTCAGCCTTTTCGGACTTATTATTTTTGGTTTTATCATGATGAAGCCTGAGATATGGTCTAGCAATTGGGAAAATGCCTGGAGCATGCAAAAATTAAGTCCCGATGGCTCTTTCCAATCCCTCACCCTTGTTGCTGCTCTCGGTGCTGTTGCTGCAGCCATGGTAGGCTCTATTTTTAGTAGCGACGCTTGGAATAATGTCACTTTTATCGCCGGAGAGGTTAGAAATCCGAAAAGAAATATAGGATTGAGTTTATTTTTGGGCACGATGATCGTTACCATCGTTTATATATTGGCAAACTTGGTCTATCTTGCTGTTTTACCCTTAGAAGAGATTGCTTATGCCGATAAAGATCGCGTTGCAGTGGCCGCCTCAAGTGTAATTTTTGGCAATATTGGAACAGTTATTATTGCTTTAATGATTATGGTTTCTACTTTTGGCTGCAACAACGGACTAATTCTTGCCGGAGCTCGTGTTTATCATACCATGGCAAATGATGGCTTATTCTTCAAGAAAACAGCTTCGTTGAATAAGCATGCAGTTCCGGAATTTGGTTTGTGGTTGCAATGCCTTGTAGCCTCCGTTTTATGCCTAAGCGGTAAATATGGTGATCTTTTAGATATGATCTCCTTTGTGGTGGTTATCTTTTATGTGCTAACCATTTTAGGCATCTATATATTAAGAGTGAAAAGTCCGGAGGCTGAAAGGCCATATAAAGCCTTTGGATACCCATTTCTTCCAGCTTTATACATCGTTATGGGTTTAAGCTTCTGTATTTTGTTGATTATTTTTAAGCCTAATTTTACTTGGCCGGGACTAATTATTGTTCTTACTGGGGTTCCTATTTACTATATGTGGAAGGCTATGGATAAAAAAAATAGTT